>JAEWJD010000080.1 GCA_023386765.1 Pseudomonadota bacterium
GGCCAGGACGTCGCGCGGCTTGCCTTCGGCGATGACCTTGCCGCGATCCATCACATACATGCGCGGCACGATGCGTGCCAGTTCTTCGAGGTTGTGTTCGATGATGAGCACGCTCATGCCGCGCTGGTTCAGTTCGACGATGCGTTCTGAAAGCTCGCCGATGAGCACCGGGTTGACGCCTGCAAAGGGCTCGTCGAGCATGATGCAGCGCGGCTCCAGCATGAGCAGGCGGCCCAGCTCAAGCAGCTTCTTCTGCCCGCCCGACAGTTTTCCGGCCGCAGTGTCTGCCACCCGGGACAGGTTCAGGAACTGCAGCAGCTCGTGGGCGCGCTCGGCCACGCGGGCTTCTTCCTGGCGCACCAGGCCAGGGGTGAAGAACACCGACAGCAGCTTTTCGCCGCGCGCATCGGGGGCCGCGGCCATCATGTTGGCCATGACCGAGAGCTGCGAGAATTCGCGCGGCACCTGGAAGGTGCGCGCCAGGCCCTGACGCACGCGGGTGTGCACTGCCATGTGTGAGATCTCGCGTCCGTCGAAGTGCACCGATCCGGCCCGCATGGGCACGTAGCCGGTGATGACCGAGAACAGCGTGCTCTTGCCGGCGCCGTTGGTGCCGATCAGGCCCAGCAGTTCGCCCTGGCGCAGCTCCATGCTGACGTCATCCAGGGCCAGCATGCCGCCGAAGCCCGCACTGATATTTTTGACTGTCAAAAGGCTCATGTGGACTTCCTCGCCTTGGTTCCCAATATCCCCTGAGGGCGATACAGCACGATGAGGATCAGCGCCATGCCGATGACCCAGATGCGCACGCTGGCCATCTGCACCTCGGAGATCCCGTCGACGAAGTCACGCACGAAGCGCGAGCCTTCGAGAAAACCCACCATGATGACCGTGCCCAGTGCCACGCCCAGCAGGCGGTTGGCGCCGCCAACGAAGATGGCGATCCTGATGTAGAAGGTGATGCGCGGCACGAACTGCTCGGGGCTCAGGAAGGTCAGGTAGTGCGCGAGAAACGCGCCCGCCAGCCCGGCCAGCCCCGCGCCCAGCATGAGCGAGCGGGTCTTGAAGCGTGCCGGGTCCTTGCCCAGGGCGCGTACCGCCACCTCGTTGTCGCGCACGGCTTCGATGACGCGGCCGAAGGGGCTTTTGACCACCCGCGTGACGATCCAGAAGACGATGCCATTGACCAGCAGCAGCGTGAGCATGATGGCCAGGTCAATCTGGCCGGCCGGCAGCCACCCCTCGAACATGCGCGGGATGCCGGGCAGGCCGTGCATGCCTCGGGTGAGCCACTCCTCGCTTTGCAGCATCATGCGCACCGATTCCGAGAAACCGAGCGTGATGATGGCCAGGTAGTCGCTGCCCAGCCGCAAGGCCACCATGCCCAGCGGCCAGGCGGCCAGCGCGGTGATCAGGGTGGCGCTCAGCATGGCCAGGGGGATGGGCATGCCCTGGATGGACAGCAGTGCCGAGGTGTAGGCCCCGATGGCAAAGAACCCGACCTGCCCGAAGTTGACCAGGCCGGTGAAGCCATAGTGCAACGACAGGCCCACGGCCATCAGCATGTAGATCAGAACGCCGATGGCGATTGCAATCAGATAGGCTTCCATATTTCTTTACCTCGCCAGCATGGGTCGGCCGAAGAGTCCCTGGGGGCGGAACTGCAGCAACACCAGCAACACCAGGAAGGCCATGACGATCTTGTAGGAAGGGCCGACATAGAGCGTGGCGACTTCCTGTGAGATGCCGAAGATCAGTGAACCCACCACTGCTCCGATGGGATTGCCGACGCCGCCCAGCACCACCGCCGCGAACATGGGCATCAACAGCTCGAAACCCAGCTCGGGCATGACCACCGCCTTGATGGCCAGCAGGACGCCGCCCAGGCCGCAGAAAAAGCCGCTCAGTACCCACAGGTACAGCATCACGCGGCGTGCACGGATGCCGCTGGCCGCAGCCAGGTCGGGGTTGTCGGCCACCGCCCGCATGCGCCGGCCTAGGGGCGTGGCGTGCAGGATCAGAAAAGCGATGGCCAGTGCCCCGATGGCCGTGAGCAGGATGTAGACATCCATGGGCAGGATGCGGATGCCGTGGAAGTTCCAGGCACGCATCAGGCGGGGCATTTCAAGGTTGTACTGGTCCTGCCCGGCGAAGAACGTGATGGTGGTGCGAACCACGAAGGCCACGCCCAGCGACGCGATCAGGCGCGCGACGTTGGAGCGCTGGGCCAGCGCGCGGAACACCCACAGGTAGAAGAACACGGACACCAGGGCCGTGACCAGCCCGGCGCTCAGTACGGCCAGGACCAGCGAGCCGCTGATCCAGGTCTGGGTGGCGACTGCGGTGTAGGCGCCCAGGGTCATGTAGTCGCCGGTGGCTGCGTTGGGAAAACGCGAAATGCCGAACACCATGGTGATGGCAAGGATGGGCAGCGACAGCAAGGTGCCCAGCACGATGCCGTTGATGACCGCGTTGATGAGCGCGATGAGTTCCATCTTCGTCCCGCCTTCAGCGTGTACCCGGCACGGTCTCTTTGAGCACCAGCTTGCCGTTTTCGATCTCCGAGACGCCGAAGTCGGGCACCGTCTCGCCGTGTTCGCCAAACTCCAGGTTGGAGGAGGCGCCGTCGTAGTCAACGGCCTTGCCGGCACGCAGCAGGTCGCGGCCCTGGGCGAAGGAGGAGACCTTCTCGCCGCCGTGCTGCGTGACCGCCTTGATCCGGCCGTTGATGGCGGCCGTGTCGGCGCTTGCCCCGGCGGCTTCGATGGCCAGCGCCAGGGCGATCACCATGTCGTAGCTCTGGGCGGCGAAGATGTCGGGGTCTTGCTTGAGTTTGGCGCGAAAGCGGTCGGCGAAGCTCTTGTAGGCCTCGTTCTCGCTGGCGGCCACGTTGGAGATCGAGATGATGCCTTCGGTGACTTCCTTGCCCAGCGCCTTGACGAGGGCTTCATTGGCCGTCCAGCCGGGCATGATGAACTTGCAGTCCTGGCCGCTCTGGTACCACTCGCGCAGCAGGATGGTGGCGTCGGGGCGATAGGAACCCAGCGCGATGACGTCGGGCTGGGTGGCCAGCACGCGGTTGACCTCGGTGCGATAGGTGGTCTGGTTGGGCTCGTAGATCACCATGCTGCTGACCTTGCCGCCGTCCTGCTCCCAGGTTTCCTTGAAGTAGTTGGCCAGCCCCACGAACGTGGAGTTGTTAAAGGCCATGACGGCGGGGCGCTTGAAGCCGCGCTGGCGTGCTACCTGGGCGAAGGCCCGGCCGAACACCGCATTGGAGGCCTGCAGCATCCAGGCCAGCCCTTTGCGGTTTTCGGTCAGCATCTCGGGTGCGCCGCAGGTGTTCATCATGATGAGCCCGGCGTTGTTGGTGATCGGAATCACGGCCAGGCCCACCGACGAGGGCCAGATGCCGACCACGGCCTGGACCTGATGCACCTCGATCAGTTTCTTGGCGGCCAGCACGGCTGCGTCCGGCTTGGTCTGGTCGTCTTCGGCGTGCAGCTGGAGTTTCCGGCCGGCCGCGCCGCCGGCGGCGTTGACTTCGTCGACGGCGATGCGGATGGCTTCCAGCATGGCGCCGCCGTAGGGGCCGCCAACGCCGGTAATCGAGTTCAGGGCGCCCAGCCGGAAGGGTTCTCCCGGCGTGGCGGCGCGCAGGCTCCAGGGCGCCATGCTCGCTCCGGCCAGCACCAGGCCGGTGGAAACGAAGCGGCGGCGGGAGCTGCTCATGGGTTGCTGCAGTTTCATATTCGTTCCTTCTACGCCTTTGGCGTGATGATCAACTTCGAATATGCCGGCTGTCTGTCCGGCCCCTTGGA
>JAEWJD010000145.1 GCA_023386765.1 Pseudomonadota bacterium
GAGCGGCTGCTGTGGCGTTGTCCGGTTTCGTAACTGCCGATGGCGCTTTGGGACAGGCCGCAGGCGCGCGCCAGATCCTGCTGGGTGTAACCCCGCAATACACGAGCCTGTCTCAATCGGTCTGAAAAGGTCTTCACGGCCTGATTGGATCGTGGGATTTAATTACTTTGGTGCTTAGTTTAATCACTTCTGTGGTTCGGATATCGCCACAAGCGCAGGTTCAGCATGGTGCAATTTCTGCAAGGCTTCGATGACGACGGGCAGCCGACCCAGGCGCTGCTCACCAGAGACCGCCGGTTGGCGCCGCACCCGCCGGTGCTGATGCTGATGACCTGCCAGGACGCGGCATTGCCGCCGGCCGACCAGGAGCATCTCGTGATGACCTTGCGGCGCGGCGGTTGGCTCGTCTATGCGGAGCAGCCCGATGGCAGCTGGGCCGACCGGCTGGAGGAGGTGGCCCCGGATGTGCTGCTGGTGCGTAGCGGTGCATCCCAGGCCGCGTTTGTTACCCGCATTATCGGACTGGTCAAAGGGCGAGGGCAGGGCGTCTGCGTGGTGACGCAGTTCGGCGCCGTGGCGCCGGGGCTGCGCATCGCGGCGCTCAAGGCCGGTGCCGATATCTGCCTCAGCCTGCCGGATGCCGCGGGGCCCTGGCTGGCGGCCGAGCTGCTGGCCGTGCTCGAGGCGGCGCGCCGTTCACGCAGCCTGGGGTTGTCGCGCGGGTGGACGCTGAACGAGGCGCGCCGCGCTCTGCTGGGGCCGCAGGGCATCAGCCTGCCGCTCACGCCGGTCGAGGGCGAATTCCTGTCGCGCTTGTTTGCGTCTCCCGGCTGCTGCCTGCGGCGCACCGGAAGCGGCAACGGCGAACAGTCGCGCCGCCTGGACGTCATGGTGTCGCGGCTGCGCAGCAAGGCGCGCCAGGCCGGCGTGGATCTGCCGTTGCGCGCCGTGCGGCACTGTGGCTATATCTTCCTGGCCGAGCTGACCGACCCGTCCTGAACGCCTACTCGGTGATGACGAGGTTGTCGCGGTGCATCAGCTCGGGGTCGGTCATGCTGCCCAGCAGGCTGGCGATCTGTGAGGAAGGCTGGCGCATGATGCGGCGGGTATCGGAAGAAGAGTAATTGATCAGGCCGCGCGCGCATTCGTGGCCCGCGGCATCCAGGCAGGCCACCACGTCGCCGCGCTCGAAGTCGCCCTGCACGGCCGTCACGCCCACCGGCAGCAAGCTCTTGCCTTCATGCAGCAGGGCCTGGATCGCGCCGTCATCGAGCACCACGCTGCCGCGCAGGCGCAGATGATCGGCCATCCATTGCTTGCGCGCCGACCAGACGGCCATGCTGGCCTTCAGTTCGGTGCCGATGCATTCGCCCTGGGCCAGCCGGGTCAGCACGTTGGCTTCGCGCCCGGAGGCGATCACGGTGTCGGCACCGCTGTGCGCTGCGCGCTTGGCCGCCAGGATCTTGGTCAACATGCCGCCGGTGCCGATGCCGCTGCCGGCGCCGCCGGCCATGGCTTCAAGGGCGGGGTCGCCGGCTTGGGCGTGTGAAACGAAGCGCGCATCCGGGTTCTTGCGCGGATCAGAGTCATAGAGCCCGCGCTGGTCGGTCAGGATGATCAGGGTATCGGCCTCGATCAGGTTGGTGACCAGCGCGCCCAGGGTGTCGTTGTCACCCAGGCGGATCTCGTCGGTGACGACGGTGTCGTTTTCGTTGACGATGGGCACCACGCCCAGCCGCAGGAGCGCAAACAGCGTCGAACGGGCGTTGAGGTAGCGGTGCCGGTCGGCCAGGTCTTCGTGGGTGAGCAGAATCTGCGCGGTGCGCAGGCCATGCTCGGCGAATGCCGCCTCGTAGGCCTGGCACAGGCCCATCTGGCCGACGGCCGCCGCCGCCTGCAGCTCATGCATCACGGAGGGGCGCTTGCGCCAGCCCAGGCGGGCCATGCCTTCGGCAATGGCGCCGCTGGAGACCAGCACGACCTGGCGGCCCTGCTTGCGCAGGGCGGCGATCTGGTCGGCCCAGTGGGCGACCGCGCTGCGGTCCAGGCCCCGGCCTTCGTTGGTGACCAGGGAGGAGCCGACTTTGGCAACCAGGCGGTTGGCCGACGCAACGGCCGAAACAGGAGTATCAGGGGCAGTCATGGTGCTGACCGGTACGAAGCAGGTTCGGGAAGGGCCGCGGGCATCTGCCCGGCGGCCCGGGAGCGGGGACGATTCAGGGGTTACTCGTCACCGTCAGGCGGCGTGGCGTTGCCGCGCGAGGTATCAAAACGCGGGTCCTCGTGGACGTAGCTGCCGTCGGCCTTGTCCTGCTCGACCTGTTCTTTCTGCTTCTCGGCATCGAGGTAATCCTGCAGCGCCCAGATCAGATCCTGGGTGCCGTCGCCATTGAGGCTGGAGATGCAGAAGACCGGTCCGGTCCAGCCGAACTCGGTGCAGAAGCGCTGTTTGACGTCGTCGGGGTCGGGCACCATGTCGAGCTTGTTGAGCACGAGCCAGCGCGGCTTGGCAGCCAGTTCGGGATCGTAGCGGCGCAGTTCTTCGACGATGGCGCGCGCACCCTCGACGGCAGCCTCGACCGGATCGGCATCGGGATCCGGGCTGGCAACGTCAACCAGATGCAGCAGCACGCGGGTGCGCGCCAGGTGGCGCAGGAACAGATGGCCCAGGCCCGCGCCTTCGGAGGCGCCTTCGATGAGGCCGGGGATATCGGCGACCACGAAGCTGCGCGAGGGCGAGGTGCGCACCACCCCCAGGTTGGGGTGCAGCGTCGTGAAGGGGTAATCGGCAATCTTGGGGCGCGCATTCGAGATGCGGCTGATCAGGGTGGACTTGCCGGCGTTGGGCAGGCCCAGCAGGCCGACGTCGGCCAGCACCTTGAGCTCGAGACGCAGGCGGCGCTGTTCGCCTTCCTTGCCCGGCGTCCACTGGCGCGGTGCGCGGTTGACGCTGGACTTGAAGTGCAGGTTGCCCATGCCGCCCTGGCCGCCCTGGGCCAGCGTGACCTGCTCGCCATGGCGGTTGAGGTCAAACAGCACTTCGCCCGTGTCGGCGTCATGCACGACGGTGCCGACCGGCACGCGCAGTGTGATGTCGGGAGCGGCGGCGCCGTATTGGTCCGAGCCGCGGCCGTTTTCGCCGTTCTTGGCGCGGTGCAGCCGCGCGTAGCGGAAATCGATCAGGGTGTTGATGTTGCGGTCGGCAACGGCATAGATGCTGCCGCCACGGCCGCCATCGCCGCCGTCCGGGCCGCCCTTGGGTATGAATTTCTCGCGGCGAAAGCTCGCCACGCCATTGCCGCCTTTGCCGGCGATCACTTCAATGGTGGCTTCGTCAACGAATTTCATGGTGCCTGTCTGGGTGATGAATGGATAGGGCCTGCACGGGCGACCGAATGGCGCCTGGGGCGTTATCCCTTGCGGATTAGGAATATTCTGCCTGAAAACAAAAGGCCCTGCCGGGAGGACAGGGCCTTTCGCGAGGGTGATGCTGCCAATTAGTTGGCGGCTTCGACCCAGACGGTTGCCTTGTTCAGGGCACCCTTGGTGCCGAACTTGACCTTGCCGTCAGCCAGGGCAAACAGGGTGTGGTCCTTGCCCACGCCCACGTTCACGCCCGGGTGGAAACGCGTACCGCGCTGGCGAACGATGATCGAGCCAGCCAGGATTGCCTGGCCGCCGTACACCTTGACGCCAAGGCGCTTCGATTCTGAGTCGCGGCCGTTGCGAGTTGAGCCGCCGCCCTTTTTCTGTGCCATGTTTTAGCTCCTGCTAAAAAACCGGATGCATTAAGCCGTGATGGCTTCGATGCGGATCTCGGTGTAGTTCTGACGGTGGCCCTGACGCTTCTGGTAGTGCTTGCGACGGCGCATCTTGAAGATCTTGATCTTATCGTGCCGGCCATGCGCAAGAACCGTAGCCTTGACCACAGCGCCGGCGACGAGAGGCGTACCAACTTTCAGCTGGTCACCTTCGCCCACGGACAACACTTGGTCCAGGGTGATTTCTTGCCCAATGTCAGCAGGTATCTGTTCTACCTTGAGTTTTTCGCCAGCGGCAACGCGATACTGCTTGCC
>JAEWJD010000160.1 GCA_023386765.1 Pseudomonadota bacterium
GTTGGCGCCTACTTCGCGCCGGGCATCAGCGGTTCGACCTGCTGGGCGCTGACCGGCTGGCTCTGGCCGCCCCACTGCGCACGGGCCCACGTTGCCAGGGCGGCGATCTCTTCGCTGCTCAGGCGCCCTGCAAAGCCTGGCATGGCGTACATGCGTTGGCCATTGGGGAAGGTCTGGGTCTCGATGCCGTGCAGCACCACCGTGATGAGGTTGTCCGGGCTGTCCATCGCCAGCATGGCATTGCCCAGCATGGCCGGGGCCACGTTGGGGATGCCCTTGCCTTCGGCGCCGTGGCAACCGGCGCAGGCCGACATATAGGCCCAGCGGCCCGGCTGCAGGTCGCCCTGCGAGGCCTGGGGCAGTGGCGCGGGGGGAGGCGAAGGCTCGGGGATCTTGCCATCCTTGGCCGTCAGCAGGTAGGTCGCCATCGACTGCACATCGGCCGGCTCCATCTGGCTGGTGGAGAAATGCGTGACGGTGTGCATGCCGGCAAACGACGTGCCTTGGGCCGACAGGCCGGTCCGCAGGTAGCGCGTCAGCGATTCGACGTCGAAGCCGCGTTGCGCCAGGGTATTGGGCGTGATGTCCGGCACGACGACGCCATCGATCTTGACGCCGCCCTGCAGATGCCGCGAAAAATCCACCCCCATGAGGGCATTGCGCGGCGTGTGGCACGCGGCACAGTGCGCCAGCCCTTCGACCAGATAGCCGCCGCGCAGCCATTGCTCGGAGCGTCCGGCCTGCTGCGGCGGGGTGCGCTCGGGGAACTCGAGCAGGGCCCAGAAGTTCATGAAGGGCCGCACCGGCAGCGTGAAGACGCCCGTGTTGGCGACGTTGGGCTCGGCGATCGGCGGCAGGCTCATGAGGTAGGCATAGAGCGCGTCGATGTCTTCCGGCCGTGTGATCTGCGTGAACACGAAAGGCATGGCCGGATAGAGATTGCGTCCGCCGGGGGCGATGCCGTCACGCAGCACGCGGTGGAAGTCTGCCCGCGTGTACTGGCCGATGCCATAGGTGGTGTCGGGCGTGATGTTGGTGGAGTGCAAGGTGCCGAAAGGGGTGGCGATGGGCACGCCGCCCGAGGCGCGCGGCCCCTGGGGTTTGGAGTGGCAGCCGAAGCAGTCTCCTGCCAGGGCCAGCTCGCGTCCGCGTGGCAGCAGCTGCTGCATCTGATCGGACGACAGGGGCGTGTCTACGCCGGGCGCCACGCGTGAGGAGCGAAAGGCCCCCAGGAGCACGGCAATCGCCAGCACGATGCCCAGCACCACGATGACCAGCAGGGTATTGCGGAAACGGTGGCTTTTTTTCATGGCGGCCTCCTTCAGCCCACGACGCAGCCGGGCGTCGACAGCGCGACATCCTTGACCGCCTCGTAGTAGCGCACATAGCCGGTGCAGCGGCAGATATGGTCGTTCAGCGCGGCTTCGATGGCCGGTTCAAGGCCGGCCCGGCTCACGGGCTGGCGCTTGAGACCGTCGATGAACACCGTAGCGGCCGCCACGAAGCCCGACGTGCAGTAACCGCACTGGAAGGAGAAGTGATCGATGAAAGCCTGCTGGACCGGCGTGATCGAGATGACCTTGCCGGTGGTGTCGCGCTTGGCCTGGCCTTCGATGGTGATGATGGTCTTGCCGTTGAAGAAGTGCGCATCGAAGATGCAGGTGCGGCTTTCGGAGGTGCTGCCATCGGGCTGCACCTCCATGATCGTACAGGCGTGGCAGATACCCTGACCGCAGCCGAAGTGCGTGCCGGTCAGGTTGAGGTGTTCGTGCAGGAAGTCGATCATGGGCATGCCGACCGGCACCTCCACGGGGCCGATTTTCTTGCCGTTGATCGTCAGGGTCAGGGGCCGTTTTTCGATGCTCATGTCGTCAAAGCCTTTTTGATCTTGTCCGGAGTCACGGGAAGGCGGTAGAAGCGCTTGCCGATGGCGTGGGTGATGGCGTTGCCGGTGGCGGCCACCACGGGGATCATGACCACTTCGGCCAGTCCCTTGGGTGGGGAGCTCTCGCTCAGCGGTTCGAGGTATTCGGCGGTCTGGGTCCAGACGGCCACGTCCTTGGCGCGCGGCAGCGTGTAGCGGTTGAAGTTCCAGGTGCCGTTGCCGGGGCCGTCGCCATAGAGCGGCAGCTCTTCCATGAGGGCATGGCCGATGCCCATCGCAATACCGCCTTGCTGCTGGCCCGAGACGAGTTCGGGCACGATCACGTTGCCGGGATCCAGCAGGCTGTGGTGGCGCATGATCTCGACTTCGCCGGTGAAGGTGTTGACGTTCAGCTCCACGATACAGGCCGCGGGGGTGTAGGTCGTCACGCCGGCGTTGTTGCGCTGCGCGGCCGGGAAGTCCACGCTGCTGCGCTTGATGTAGTCATAGCCGCCGGTGTCCATGCGCGCGCGCAGTTCGGCCGGTGCACCGTCGCCGTAGCGCACCGCCAGGGCATCGACAGGCAGTTTGCGCCGGCCCACGCCGGGGATGTCGAACTCCGCCTGGGCCCACTCCCAGCGGCTGAAGCAGTGCACTGCCACGCCGGTGACCAGGCCCATCTCGTGGGCCTTGCGCGCGACCTGCTCGAAACTCAGCGGCGACATGCCGCCGCCGCCGATGCCTTCGGGCGTGACGCGCAGGTCGGCCGCCGTCATGTAGCCGCTGGCCAGCTGGCCGCCGGCCGGGCCGGTGCTCCAGATGGCGCGGGCGGCCGGCCAGATGGTGTTCTCGAACAGGAACTGCGCCGCCTGGCGGGTGCCGAAGCCGATGAAATAGACGCTGTTGGAGGCGCTCATGGCCGGCAGGATGAAAGGCACCCAGAACGGGTTCTTGGCCAGCTCATCCTGCTTTTCCTGCGTGATGGTGAAGGGTTCCCAGTTGCTGACAAGAGGCAACTGCGGGAAGTCGGTTTCGCCGAAGATGGCCACATCGGGGGCCTTGCCCAGGATGCGGCGCACCATCACCTGCTGTGCGGTGGTCGCGCCGGTGCCGATCTCCTGGACGCAGTGGCGCATCGTGACCTTGCCTTGGGCGTCGAATTCCAGCATCAGCGCACTGGTGTCGGCGCCGGTGCCATAGTCTTTCTGCACCTGGGCGAAGCCCACGCCGTAACGGCGGCCCGGATTGGCGGCGTCATAGGCGGCCTTGGCGCGGTGGGCGGCGCCCCCCCCACCGGGGGGGGAGCGCGGCGCGCTTGAGCATCTCGACGTTGCGCGGATCACCCAGCTGCACGGCGCCCTGGGTGTTGGGCTCGCCCGGGCGCAGCGCGTTGCGCAGGCGCAATTCGATCGGGTCCAGCTTGAGCTGGTCGGCGGCTTCGTCGACCAGCAGCTCGGTGATGGACATGCCCTGGATGGTGCCGTAGCCGCGCATCGATCCGGCCTCGACGGCAGCCGAGGCGATCGCCGCTGTGGACATATCCGATTTGGGGAAATAGTAGATCGATTGCGCTGCGGTAGCCGCGACCTGGGCGACCGAGAACGAGAAGTTGGCGCGTCCGCCGCCGTTGCAGTTGTAGAAGCCCTTGATGATCTCGAAGCGCCCGGTGGCCCGGTCGGCCACCAGTGTGACGTCCATCTCGATCGAGTGGCGTTTCATGCCGAGCTGGAACTGTTCATACCGGTCGTTGGCGATGCGCACGGCGCGGCCATCGCCGTAGAAACAGGCTGCGATGGTGTAGAACGGGAAGATCGAATGATCCTTGGATCCATAGCCGACGGTAGTGCCCGAGAGCAGCTCGATTTTCTCGACCGGGAAACGCGTGTTGTCCTTGACCATGAACGCGGCCACGCGCGCCACTTCATAGGGCGATTGCGCGGCGATCAGGATATGCAGCGTGCGCGTCTTGGCGTCGTACCAGGCATTGCCGTTGTCCGGCTCCATCGCACAGGGGTCGATGGATTGCGAAAAGGCCTGGCGCTCCAGCACCAGCTTTTCCGGATTCTGGCGCGCCGCCTCGATGTCCTGGGCAATGACGGCTGCCGCTGCCATGCCGCGTTTCATCGGCTCATAGGTCTCGTGCGCGACCTGGCGCGCGTCGCGCACGCCGCCGCCGCCACGATGCGGCAGCAGCACCGAACGCGGCACGAACATGCCCTTCGGGTCGGCGTCCGGCCAGGTAGGGGTGTCGCCATCGAAGTTGCCCCAGATCACCGCATCCTGCATGGGCGAGAAGTCAGGGGCATCGGCCGGCGAGGCGCCGGCAACACGCACATAGCGGGCCGCGCCGTAGTTGGGCGGCGGGCGCAGCCCCGTGACTGCGCCGTAGCGCACTGCCTCAGGGGTGAAACGCAGCTTGCGCTTGGCCGCTTCGAAACGATCGAAATCGTGATAGATCAGCAGGGCCACGGGATGGCCGTAAAGCGGCGCCGTCTCGCCCTTGGGCAGCAGGAAATTCTTGCCGTAGAACTCGAAACCGAGGTCGGCAGGTTGCGGCACCGCCACGCCATCGCGCGCCAGGTCTTCGTGGCGCAGCACGCGGTCGGGTTGCAGATCCGGGCCCAGAAGCGAGAGATCGATGTCTTCGAAAGCGCGTTCGACATCGGTGGCCTTGATGAAAAAGCCGTGTGCCTGCTCGGCGGTCCAACCGGGCAGGTCCTTGGCGCGGAAGTCGCGCGCGAAGACCTTGTCGCCGGTCACTTTGCGGATGGCATCCCAGCGGTAACGCACCTTGCCGTCGGCAGCGAGCCAGTCGGTCGGGTGTTGGCCGGAATGCACTTCGGTGGCCTGGGCGACGGGCAAGCGGCCGAACATGACGGTAATCCCGCCAAATGTCCCCAGCTTGATGAAGTCGCGCCGTGAAACTCCTGCAACCATGTGGGTTTCCCTCCCTGTCTAAAGCAGCCCCGGAAAGCACGCCAACACAGGCAGGCCAGCAATCGGCCACGCAAAGAAACCGGGTCGGTACGTGCAAGCGGGACGATCATCTGAAGACCGCCGAGCATCCTGCCGGAAGACGGGCACGGAAAAATCGGGGTCAATGCCCATAATTGTAAGTCGGAATTACGCGGCAAGGGGAGGTCAGGCGCGGGGGATGTCACAAGGAATGTCAATGTCGCGCAACACTCCCGGGTCATCCAGCGCCAGCTCCAGGCAGCCGTGGCGCTGCAGCAGGGCACGCGCCCCGGTGTCCCCGCCCAGCGCCGCCAGTTCCGGCAGATGGGCCGATGCAAACACGACCGGATGGCCCCGCCGTCCCTGATGGCTGGCGGCAACGATCTGGCCGGGAGCACAGGCCTGCAGCAGCGCCTGACAGGTGGCGGGTCGGATCCAGGGCATGTCGGCCAGGGCCACCAGCACGGCCGGCACGCCGGCTTGCCCCTGGCGCGCCAGCAGATGGCCTGCGGCAGCAGCCAGGCTGGCGCCCATGCCCTGTGCGGCGGCGTCGGTTACCAGGATCTCGCACCCTTGCTCGCGCAGGATGGCGGCCAGCGCATCGCGCCCCGGGCGAAGCACGGCCAGCACCTTGCCTACCGCTGTGCGCAAGGTCGCGGCGCTGGCGGCAGCGACCGGGCGACCATCCGGCAGGCGGGCCAGCAGCTTGTCGGCGCCGGGAGCCTGCGCGGCATAGCGCGTGCCCTGGCCGGCAGCCAGCAGGATGGCGACCGCAGGCGCGCAGGTTCCCGGGTCGGGCAGGGGGGGGTAGGACGACATACGCGTAGTGTATAGTTGGCCGCCCCTTTTGCGCCGCGGGCGGCTGGCCCAGCTAGGCCGGGCAGCGATGGCGGCGTGTGCTTGGTTCCGGAAAAGAGCAACTCATGAATGCACTGGAGCAAGATGTTTTGCAGCAGGCATGCGACTGGGTGGCGCAGGGCCATGTGGTGCACCTGCTGACAGTGGTCCAGACCTGGGGATCGGCACCGCGCCAGCCTGGCGCCTTGCTGGCCATTCGCGACGATGGGCGGCATGCCGGGTCGGTGTCCGGTGGCTGCGTCGAGGATGATCTGGCCCAGCGTGCCCGCAACGGGAGCCTGCCTGCCGTTCCGACGCGGCTGACCTATGGCGTGACCCAGGATGAGGCCATGCGTTTCGGCCTGCCCTGTGGGGGCACACTGGAGCTGGTGTGCGAGCCCCTGAACGGCGCGCAGTGGCTGGAGCCGGTGCTCAAGACGATCCGCCAGCATCAACTGGTGCTGCGCAGCCTGGATCTGGACAGCGGGGCGAGCGTGTTACGTCCGGCCGTGGCCGGCGACGAACCCTGCTTGCAGGGGCGGCATTTCAACAATGTTTACGGACCACGCTGGCGGCTGTTGATCATCGGTGCCAACCAGACCGCGCTGGTGCTGGCGGCCATTGCACGCTCATTGGATTTTCATGTGCTGGTCTGTGATCCGCGCGAGCAGGCGTTCGCGGGTTGGGATACCACTGCGATCACGCCTTTGACGCAAATGCCCGATGACGCCGTGCTCGACATCCGGGCCGACGCGCGGACGGCCATCGTGGCCGTCACGCATGACCCGAAGCTGGACGATATGGCCTTGCTGGAGGCCTTGAAATCGCCGGCGTTCTATGTCGGGGCGCTGGGCTCGCGTGCCAATCAGCGTAAGCGCCGCGAGCGCCTGGCCCTTTTTGACCTGAATGACGATGAGATCGCCCGGCTGCACGGCCCGGTAGGGCTGCCCATTGCCAGCCGTACGCCGGCCGAGATCGCCGTGGCGATTGCCGCCGAACTGGTCAGCGTGCGCAATGGCGGGGCCAGCACGTCCTGTTGAACTGCCAGCAAAAAAACAGGCCGCCGGCCCGGTGACGGGAAACGGCGGCCTGCCCGGCGTACCTGCCCGGTTCAGCTGACGACGTGCAGGTAGTGGCGGTGACGCTCGTACTGGTCGAGGATGTCGCCGATCACTTCGGCCCGGCTCCAGCCCATGATGTCGTAGTCCTGCCCGCCTTCGCCCAGGTGCACCTCGGCGCGGAAGTAGCGGCGCTCTTCCTCGTTTTCGGCCTCTTCGGGCGTGAGGCTGGGGCGCACCACGGCGACCGGAATGACGGAATAGGCAAAGTCCAGGTGCTCGCCGTGCGCCACGTGCAGGCTGAGCTGGCCGTTGGCGTCTTCTTCGACGCGGCAGGCATAGCCCTCCTTGCCCAGGCCTTCGGCCACATCGGTCATGGCCGGCTGCACCACGTCGGCAATGAAGCGCTGGACGTGGGCGCGGCGCGGCATCATCACCATGTTGCGGATGCGGCGTTGCCAGGATTCGGGCTGGGCGCGCACGGCGCCGCGGCTGGTCTGGCGATAGCGCAGCCGGCGCTTGGCGCTGTCGAGCCTGAGCGCCTTGAGCAATCCGTACAGCGCCACCAGGATGATGACCGAGAACGGCAGGGCGCTGGCGATGGTGGCGGTCTGCAGCGCCTGAAGACCGTCGGCCAGCAAGAGTGCGATCGCCAGCGCGCCCATCAGGATCGACCAGAACACACGTTGCCAGACCGGTGCGTCATCGACACCGGAGGCGAGCATGTCCACCACCAGGGCTCCCGTGTCGGCCGAGGTGACGAAGAAGATGAGCACCATCAGCACGCAGAATGCGGACAGCGCGGTGGTCCAGGGGAAATTCTCCAGGAACACGAACAGCGCCAGGGTGCTGTCGCCGCGCACCGCCTCGCCCAGGCCCGGCGCACCGCCGGTCAGGATCTGGTAGATGGCGGTGTCGCCGAAAACCGTCATCCAGAAGAATGTGAATCCCGAGGGCACCAGCAGCATGCCGCCGATGAACTGGCGGATGCTGCGCCCGCGCGAGATGCGGGCGATGAACACGCCGACGAAAGGCGACCACGCGATCCACCAGCCCCAATAGAACAGCGTCCAGCCGCCCAGCCAGTCGGTCGGCTCGTAGGCGTACAGGTTG
>JAEWJD010000208.1 GCA_023386765.1 Pseudomonadota bacterium
CCCCGAGCATCACCGAGCGCCCCGGCAGGGGCGCCACCCGCGCCAGGAAAGAGGCGTGGTTGTAGGCCAGCTTGTCCAGCAGGTTGTGGCCGCGCAGGTAGACCTCGTACTGGCTGCCGGCCGCCGCGAAGCGGTAGCTCAGATTGGCATTGACCATGCCATAGCCCGGGGTCTCGCTTTCATAGGCAGCGATGTCCTTCTGGCGGAAGACATAGGCATATTCCAGGCCGCCGGCCCATTGCTGCCATTGCGCATTGGCGCGCACCCCGATACGGCCAGCCGGGATACGCGGCAGGTTGCCCTGTCCGCCGGTCAGCTTGCCGCGTACATAGTCACCAAACACCGCCCCCGACCAGACCGGCGTGAACTGCTGGCGGATCTCGCCTTCGACTCCGGTAAATTCCGCATCCTGCTGGGTGTAGGCGATCAGGCGGAAATCCTCATGACGATCGAGCGTCTTGCCATAGATATAGTTGTTGACCCGATTGTGGAAGGCGCTCACGGTGAAGGTGGTCGCGCCCTCGTGCTTGCGCAGCGTCAGGTCGATATTGCGCGAGGTTTCGCGGCCCAGCTTGGCATCGCCGATCTCATAGGTATTGGTGGCCAGGTGCACGCCGTGGGCATACAGTTCCTGCGCGCTGGGCATGCGCTGCGAGCGCGATACCGACAGCGCCAATGAATATTGGGGCGCGAAGTCCCAGGTCGCCGAGGCCGACAACGAGGTGCCCGACAGCCGCGAGGCGTCCAGACCATCGGCCGGCGAGACACGCTGCCAGTCCTGGCGCGCGCCGGCCTCGAAGCGCCAGTCGTTCAGGCGGTACTCTTCGATCAGGAACAGCCCGTGGGCGCGCGTCTTGCTGCGCGGCAGGAAGGCCTCCTCGCCATCGGCGCGAAAGTCGCTGTAGGCCGTCTGCAGGCCGATCACCCCGCGCAGGCCGCCCCAGGATTTGCGCTCCAACTCCAGGCGCGCGTCATAGCCACGGTTCTTGAAGCGCGTAGCCACCTCGTCGCCCTCGATTTCGTCATGGCGATAATCGGTGATGCCGCCGCGCAAGCGCAGCCGGGCAAAGCCGGGCAGAGGGTCGAGGTATTCGGCACGCAGGTCGCCCCGGTTGCTGCGCAAGCGCACATAGGGCAGCCCGCCATGTTCGTGGTCATGGTCGTGGTCGTGCGCGTGGCCATGGCCGTGGTCATGGCCATGGCCGCCGCAATGCAGGTGGTCACCATGCGGATGGCAATCCGCATACTCGTGGCTGTGCCCTGGCAGGCCATACTTGCTTTCGATATGGGTGAAGGCCACGCCGAGATAGCCGCGCGGGCCGATCCAGGACATCCCCACCGACCCTTGCGATGACTCGCTGTACGAACCGGCCAGCGTGCCATGCTCCCAATCGGGCACCCGGTAGTCGCTGCTGCGCCGCTTCAGGCCCTCCACGCGCACCACGAAGCTGTCGCTGCCCGCCGTGATACCGATGGCACCGGCGCGCTCCTTGGTACCGGTTGCCGCGCGCAGCTCCGCTTCGGCTTCCAACCCGCCGGCCGGCGCCTCGGTGGGAATGCGTTTGTCCAGCACGTTGACCACTCCGCCAATCGCACCGCCGCCATAACGCAACGTGGCCGGCCCGCGCAGCACTTCGATGCGATCGGCCAGCAGCGGCTCGACGGTGATGGCATGATCGGGCGAGATCGCCGAGGCGTCCATGAGCTGCGAACCATCGGAGAGCACCGTCACGCGCGGTGCCGTCTGTCCGCGGATGACAGGACGGCTGGCACCGCCCCCGAAAGTGTCCGAGTGGATGCCCGGCAGGCCCTGCAATGTGTCACCCAGCGTGCCCTGGCGGCGCAACACCAGCGCTTCCCCTTGCAGCACGGTCGTCGGTAAGGCACTGCGATCGGCCTCCTGGCCGAGCGGATCAGCCGACACCCGGATGGGCGCCAGTTCCACGGCCTGCGGCGAGGATGACGATTGGGCCCAACCCAGGGGCGTGGCGAAAGCCAGGGCGAGCGCGGCGTAATGCGGTTTCAAGGGCGGGGGCAGGACAAGCGGCATGTTTTATCCAGAACGTTATAACATTACAAATAAGAGTCACAATGATATAACATAACTTTTCGATCAGCCATGCCTGCCTGCACACAAGCCCGAGCCAGC
The DNA here is from genome assembly GCA_023386765.1 of Pseudomonadota bacterium. Classification (GTDB taxonomy): domain Bacteria; phylum Pseudomonadota; class Gammaproteobacteria; order Burkholderiales; family Burkholderiaceae_B; genus Bordetella. Next base: position 2,150 of record JAEWJD010000208.1, read on the forward strand.
CGGCCCGGGCGCGGCTCAGCCGCCGGCGAGGTGGCCGGCCAGCAAAAGCAGCCCCAGCATCAGCACGGCCAGCGAAGCGAGCGCCTCGACGGCATAGCGCAGGCGGGCAGCGGCACGCTCGGAAATGCGGACGCTGCGCCGCGCCAGCGTGTCTTTGGACCACACCGCCACCATGGCCAGCGCCGCCACCGTCAGCCCGGTCCCCAGCCCCATGGCCAGCGCGGCGGCCACGCCGGCACCGAACAGGTTCTGCGACAAGGCAAATACCAGCACGATGAGCGCCCCGCTGCAGGGCCGCAGGCCCACGGCCGCGATGGCGGTCCAGGCGCGCCGCCAGTCCAGCCGACCGCTCATGAGCGCCAGCGGCGGCACATGCCCGCAGCCACAATCCTCATGGTGGCGGTGCCCGGGTGACGCGGTATGCAGCCAAGGCCGAAGCACCTTGCTCCACACCAGCCATCCTCCCAACGCCACCACCAGTGCCGCAGACGCGGCTTCCAGCCAACGCGTGCCGGTATTCATGACCTGCGCCGTGACATTGAAAACGCCGGCCAGCACCGCCACCAGGGCAATCGCCACGAGCGCCTGCAACAGGGCCGACAGCAGCGCCAGCAAGGCGCCATTACGCGCGCTCTGATGATTGGCGAGCACAAAGGCCGATATCACGGCCTTGCCGTGGCCTGGCCCGAGCGCATGCAACACCCCGTAGACAAAGGACAGGCCGATCAGCAATCCGGCACCCTCGTCGCGCCAGGCGCGTACGGCAGCGGTCAGCTGACGATAGAAATGCGACTGCCAGACCGTGATCTGGCTCAGCCAGGACGGCCCTGCCGCCGCCCCCGCCTCAGGCACGGCAAAGGGATGGGCCTGGGCCAGGACCTGCCCGGCCAACCCCAGCAGCAGCAGACCCGCGGCCGCCGCCATCCACCCGCGCCTCATGGGCAGCGCAGCAGGTTGTGGTGGGTCAGACCCTTGGTGATGGCGAACAGCTCATCGGGCAGGGTATCGATATCGGCCGGGATGGCCGCCAGTTGCTGCATGGTTTTCCAGTCCAGCGCCTGCGGGGCGCGATAGTCCTGACGGCAGGCGGCGGGCGCATCTTTCAGCGTCCAGGCCTGTGGCGCGTCGAAGGCGTAGGCCACGAAGTAAGTCGGATCGAAGATATCGATGGCCACGCCGTCGGCACCCGGCGCGACCGGCTCGGCCAGCGGCAGCGTGAACGACAGGCGCAGGCGCTCGCCATCCCATTGCACGTCGGCATCCTGCGGCGTGCCAAAGGCCAGCGTGCGTCCGCCGTGGGTCAGGCGCGTGAAGTAGTGCGACACCGGTTCACCCAACGCCGTCATCCAGTCGCGCGCCATGCGTTCGCGGGTCTCGGCGGCCAGGCCGCCATCGGCCTCGCGCGCCAATCCCTGCATGGCATAGGCCCCGAACATCTCATCGAACCGCCACTGCTGGCGCACCGCTGCCACCCTGCCTTCGGCGTCGAAGGCCAGCTCGGCCTGGGCATCGATCCACATATGCGGGTGCGCCAGCGCCAAGGCCGGCGCAGCGGCCAGCATCAGGGCTGCAAGGCCTTGAGCAATTGTTGTGCGTTCCACTCGAACATCCCCAGATAGCTTGCGCCCGGCTGGCCGGTCTGGGCCAGGGCGTCGGAATACAGCGTGCCGCCCAGTCTGGCGCCGGTTTCCCGTGCCAGCTGTTCAGCCAGGCGCGTATTGCCGATGTTTTCGACAAAGATGGCAGGCACCTGTTCCTGGCGCATCTGCGCCACGATAGCGGCAAAACCGGAGGCCGACGGTTCCGACATCGTGGACAGCCCCGCCACCGGAATGAAGCGAATGCCATAGGCATCACCAAAATAACCGAAGGCCTCGTGCGAGCTGGCCACCTTGCGACGTGCCGCAGGAATCGCGGCGAAATCCGCCTCGATGCGGGACTGCAGCGCCTGCAGGCGGGCCACGTAGGCGTCGGTGCGCGCGCGATATTGCCCGGCATGTGCCGGATCCGCCGCCTCCAGGGCGCGGCCGATATTGCGCGCGTAAATCATGCCATTGCGCAGATCCTGCCAGGCATG
>JAEWJD010000212.1 GCA_023386765.1 Pseudomonadota bacterium
GCTCCTTGCCGCCGCACAGCCAATGCTCGTCATGCTGATCGAGGGCATAGACCACACCCGGCCCAAGGTCGTAGCACTTGCCGTCGGCCACGGTTTCGATGGAGCCATCGCCTTCGATGCACCACACCGCTTCCAGGTGGTTCTTGTAATGGATGTGGGTGCGAGTGCCCGGGAAAATGGTGGTCTCGTGGAACGAGAACCCCATGTTGTCCTTCTTGAGCAGCACACGACGGCTCATCCACGTGTCCGTGCGGACCTCGTCGGCGGTACCGATCACATCTTTTACATTGCGCACGATCATTAGCGTTTTCCTCCAAATTTAAGAACCCGTGCCGAAGGCTGGCTTTGACCCAGGGCATCGGCCACGCTGGCTTCGATGACATCCAACCCCTGCAGCAACAGGTCATCCTCGATCGTCAGTGCCGGCAGCAGCTTGAGGACTTCATCATGTGCGCCGGAGGTCTCGATGACCACGCCGCGCTCGAAAGCCTTGCTGGCGATCTGATTCGACAACTCCGGCGTCGCGGTACTGACCAGGCCCTGTATCAGGCCCCGACCGCGCGCGGCCAGGCCGGCATTGGGATAGCTGTGTGCCAGGTTCTCCAGCCAGTCGCGCACGATGCGCTCTTTGCGCTGGACCTCGGTGGAGAATGCGTCGCTGGCCCAATAGCTGTCCAGCGCCTGCGCGGCGGTGACAAAAGCCAGGTTGTTGCCTCGGAACGTGCCGCTGTGCGCGCCCGGTTTCCAGACATCCAGCTCGGGCTTCATCATGACCAGCGACATCGGCAGGCCGAAACCCGACAACGACTTGGACAAGGTGATGATGTCGGGCCGCAGGCCGGCCGACTCGAAGCTGAAGAAACTGCCGGTGCGCCCGCAACCGACCTGGATGTCATCAACGATAAGCAGCATGTCGTGACGGTGGCAGAGCTTCTCCAGCTCCTTGAGCCAGCGCAGCGTCGCCACATTCACCCCGCCCTCGCCCTGCACGGTTTCCACGATGACGCCTGCCGGCTTGTCCAGACCGCTGCTGGGGTCTTCCAGCATGCGCTCCAGGTAGGCAATGGTGTCGACATCGGGGCCGAAATAGCCGTCATAGGGCATGAAAGTGGTATTGCCCAGGGCATACCCGGCCGCGCCACGGAACTTCATGTTGGCCGTGGCCGCCAGCGAACCGCCGCTCACGCCATGAAAACCATGCGTGAAAGAAATGATGTTGGGACGGCCCTTGACCTGACGGGCGATTTTCAGCGCAGCCTCGACCGCATTGGTCCCCGTCGGACCGGTGAACTGCAGCGTATAGCGCCAGTTGCGCGGTTTGAGCAGTACCCGCTCGAAGGTTTCGAGGAAGCGCTTCTTGGCGCTGGTGGCCATGTCCAGGCCATGGACGACGCCGTCGCTGGCCAGGTACTCAAGAAGCTTCTCTTTGAAAACAGGGTTGTTGTGGCCGTAATTCAGGGTGCCAGCGCCACTGAAGAAGTCGATGTACTCGCGACCGCTCTCATCGATGAGCAGAGAGCCGCGAGCCTGGCTGAATATCACCGGGAAGGACCGGATGTAGCCACGCACCTCGGACTCCATCCGGTCAAATATTTTTAAATCCATGTGATCCTCCCTTTCTAAATTGACAGACAACACGCTCCCGACCGTGCCCGCAATGGGCTCGGCTGAAGGTGCATCCTGTGGTGTTATCGGCCTGACTGGCCGCCGGACTGACGTCGCTAATGCGACGACGGCGCAAACGGACCGATCTTCAACAACATCTCGTCGTCATGGTCGGCGCCACCGAAGACGCCCCGATCGAAATAAGGCTGTTCGGCGATATGCGCCCCCATCGTGGCCGCCAGGCCAGCGAAGGTGCGGCGCGAGGCCTGATTGTCAGGACCAACCGTGGTTTCGAGATGGCGAACCTGGCTGAGCGAATCCCGCTGCAGCAATTCGGTGAGCATGGCGCGGGCCAGACGCTGGCCGCGCGCTCTTTCATGGACCGCGACCTGCCAGACGAACAACACATCGGGCCGGGTCGGGGGTTGATAAGCGGAGATGAACCCATCGATGCTGCCGCCCGGGCTCTCGGCCACCACGCAAGTGGCGTCGTGGTGCTCGCACAGGAGCAGATAGGCGTACATCGAGTTCAGATCCAGCGGCGGGCACTCTGCCACCAGCTGGTGTATGGCGGCGCCATCGGCGAGGCGAGGAGACCTCAGTTGATGGCGCGGTTCTTGAGAGGCTGCCCCAAGGGCAGCCTGGGAGGGGGAAATCGTCGTGGAATATTGAATATCGCTGTCTCTCATACAACCAATCCCGATTCAGGTGGCGCCCCACCCGTCGGAACCTCCAGGATGGGCGAAGCCACATCGCCGGCCGCCTCGGCATCGGGTTCCTCTTCCATGAGGTCCACGATGCGCTCAAGGGCAAGCGTGATGGTGGCCTGCTCCAGTTCGGGCAGGGCGTTAAGCGCATCCGCCAGATGCTTCTGCAATGGCGAAGGCGCCTGCGTAGCCACTTCGCATCCCGCTTCGGTAGCGGTGACGAATACGATGCGGCGGTCTTCGGTGCCGCGTTCGCGGCGGATCAGACCTTTGTCTTCCAGACGGTCCAGAATGCCAACCACCGTGCTGGGGCTGACATGCATCTCGCGGCTGATCGCCGTAGCGGTCATGGGCCCATTGGCAATGACGGTACGCAGGCACATCAACTGCGGTGCAGTGATATGGCTGACGGCAGCCAACTGGCGCGAGTGCAGTGCAATCGAACGCGTGATGCGACGCAGGGCGCGCAAGATGCGCAGATCGTATTGCTGTGAAGTGTCCGTCATGGAGACGTTAGTCATGGTGAACAAGGATGCTCAGAAAATTAATTTCTACACGAATGATATGAGTCGATCTAATTCAAGTCAAACCAATTTTTCGTGCACGATGTAATAAAAGGAACGTTTATCTAGGGATAACCCCTAGAACAATGGTTTTTTTCTTAAAGCTCCTCCGTACCCTGACGACGCCAAGCCACCAGGCGCCCCTGGGTCAGGCTGCGCAGCCCCCACTCCGCCGGCCCATAAACGTGCCGCCGCATCCACCAGGCCGACACGATCAGTTCGGCAGCAAACACCAGCAGCGCCAGCCCGAGCGCCGCCGGCGGCCCCACCCGATCGATCAGCCCCAAGCCCCAGCCGGTGAACAGCCAGGCACCGATCATCGACTGCAGCAGATAGTTCGACAACGCCATGCGCCCGGCTGGCGCCAGCCATCCCAATGCACGAGCTCCCCACGGGCGCCCCCAGGCCAGCATGAAAAGGCAGACATAGGCCATGCTGAGCAGGGGTGCGGTGAGCATGCCGATGGCCAGTGCCATCAGCGTCATCTGCCAGGAAGCGCCCGGCGCGGACATCACACCATAGAACACAGCTCCTGCCAGGCCCAGCGGCAGGGCCAGCCATGCCAGGGCGCGCAAGGCCGCCCGATGCATCCAGGGCGCGTGCAGAGCCTGGCGCTTGGCCAGCGCCAGACCCACGAGAAACATGGCCATGGCACCAGGCCCCTGGCCGAACAATTCCGCCAGCCAGACCTCGCGGCTCAGGTCATGCCAATGCTGGGCAATCACTTCGCCCACCGACCCGCGATAGGCGGCAATCTGCGCCTGGATATGGGCATAAGCCTCCTGCCAGCTGAGTGGATCCGCTTCCTCCGGGGAACTCAGCAAGGCCAGCAGCAACCAGGGCAGCATGCCCAGCACGATCAGCGCCAAGGCCACCCGCAGCGCACGACGCGGCGGCCAATGCCGGCATGCCAGCAGCACCAGGCCGAACAAAGCGTAGGCCAGCAGGATATCGCCCTGGAAAAAAAGCAGTCCATGCGCCAGCCCCAGTACTGCCAGTCCCGCCAGCCGACGTCCCATGCGCGCACCGAAGGCTGCCCCCGCCCGCTCGGCGGCCTGCATCTGCAGATAGAAGCTGTAGCCGAACAGGAAGGAAAACAGCAGGTAGAACTTGGCCTCGAAGAAAACTGCCAAGACCATCAGCACCGCCCGGTCCCAAGCAGTGTCAAAGCCGAGGTGGGGAAAGCCGCTGCCATAGTAGGCCGAGGCAAAAACCTGGTAATTGACCAGGGCGATGCCCAGCAAGGCAAAGCCGCGCAAGGCATCCAGGTGAGTGAGCCGATCAGTGGCCGGAGAAGACATCATGAGCCCCTGGGGCGTTTGAAAAAAGGCGGCCTGCCGGCCGCCTTGGTGCAAGCTCGCTGGCGCGCGCGTCAGCGCACCGACGACAACACCGGCTGCTTGGGCCGCACATCAAGCTGGCGCCCCTTGCGGGCACGCTTGCCTACATACACCGCAAGCGCCTCGCCGGCCAGGATGTCCTCGGTGGGCTTGTTGCGGTAAATCCCGCTTGCACGCACCCCGGCAGGCCCGGCCGGCACGACCTGAGCCAGCGTGTCCTTGTCGTCCAGCCCCATCAGGATGGTGCCGCGTCCGCCGCCGGACAGGCTCTTGACCTCCTCCAGCCCGAACACCAGCATCCGGCCCTTGGCCGACACCAGGGCCAATTGCACAGCCCCCGCGAACAACGCCACCGGCGGCAGCATCGCGTCGCCCTTCTCGATCGTGATGAACTGCTTGCCGGCGCGTTGACGCGTACACATATCGGAGAAACGCGCAGCAAAACCATAGCCCGAACGCGTGGCCAGCAGCCAGCGGCTGTCGGCTGCCGCCGCGATGGCGTGCACGATGCGAGAGCCGGTCTCCAGGTCGATCATGGTGGTCACAGGCTGGCCATCGCCCCGCGCCGAGGGCAGGCCCGAGACGGCAACCGAATAGACCCGGCCATTGTCCCCGATGACCACCAGCGTATCGGTGGTACGACACTCAAAGGCCCCATACAGAGCGTCGCCCTGTTTGAAGCTGAATTGCCCGGCGTCATGGCCGTGCCCCTGGCGGGCGCGCAGCCAACCGTTCTGCGAAACGATCACCGTGACCGGCTCGTCCAGCACCTTGGTTTCCAGCACGGCCCGCTCGGCGCTCTCGATCAAGGTGCGGCGGTCGTCGCCGAACTGCTTGGCATCGGCCTCGATTTCCTTGATGAGCAGGCGTTTGAGCGAACTCGGATTATCCAGCAGGTCTTGCAGGCGCACCTGCTCTTCGCGCTTGTCGGCCAGCTCCTGCTCGATCTTGAAGCCTTCCAGGCGGGCCAGCTGACGCAGGCGCATTTCGAGGATGTCCTCGGCCTGGCGCTCGGTAAGCTTGAAGCGCGACATCAGGGCCTGACGCGGCTCATCCGAATCACGGATGGTTTGAATGACCTCGTCCACATTGAGATACACCACCATGCGCCCTTCGAGCACATGGATGCGATCCAGCACCTTGTCCAGGCGATGGCGCGTGCGACGCACCACCGTGTTGGTGCGAAAGGCGACCCATTCCTCGAGAACCTCGCGCAGACCCTTCTGGCGCGGACGGCTGTCGGTGCCGATGCACACCAGGTTGATCGGCACATTGCTTTCCATGCTGGTCTGAGCCAGCAGGGTGTTGACGAACTCGTCACGGTCGACACGCGAGGTCTTGGGCTCGAACACCAACCGCACCGCGGCGTCCTTGCCCGACTCGTCGCGCACCGCGTCCAGCAACGCCAGCATCATGGCCTTGCTTTGCTGCTGCTCCGGCGAGAGCGATTTCTTGCCGGTCCGGACCTTGGGGTTGGTGAGCTCCTCGATTTCTTCGAGCACCTTCTGGCCCGAGGTGCCGGGCGGCAGTTCATGAACCACCAGCTGCCACTGGCCACGCGCCATTTCCTCGAAAGTCCAGCGGGCGCGCGCCTTGAGCGAACCACGCCCGGTGGTATAGATGTGGGCGATGTCGGCTGCCGGCGTGATGATCTGGCCGCCACCGGCGAAGTCCGGTCCCGGCACCATTTCAAGCAAGGCCTGGTCTTCGATCCTGGGGTTGCGGATCAGGGCCACGCAGGCCTGAGCCACTTCGCGCAGGTTGTGCGCCGGGATTTCGGTGGCCATGCCCACGGCAATGCCGGAAGCACCGTTGAGCAGCATCACCGGCAGGCGTGCCGGCAGCATCTGCGGCTCTTGCTGGCTGCCATCGTAGTTGGGCACGAAATCGACCGTACCCTCGTCCAGTTCATCGAGCAGCAAGCGCGCAAACGGCGTCAGGCGCGCCTCGGTGTAGCGCATCGCAGCCGCGTTGTCGCCATCGCGGGACCCGAAGTTGCCATGCCCGTCGATCAGGGGATAACGCAGCGAGAAATCCTGCGCCATGCGCACCATGGCGTCATAGGCCGCCTGGTCGCCATGCGGGTGGTATTTACCCAGCACGTCGCCGACCACACGGGCCGACTTGACCGGTTTGGCGCCGCTGGCCAGACCCATGGCCTGCATGGCGTAAAGAATGCGCCGCTGAACCGGCTTCTGGCCGTCGCCGACATCGGGGAGCGCGCGGCCGCGCACCACCGACACGGCATAGTCGAGATAGGCTTGCTCGGCGTAGCGGCCCAGCGTGATGGCCGCGTCGTCTCCGCCCGCGCCCGGGGCGTCGAACAGCCCTGCTTGATTGCTGTCAGTCATGGGAAGTGATCGGTTTATTGGCTCAGTTCAGTATTGGCGACACGGTCGCGCAGCACGGCGCGCACGGCATCGATGTCGGCCGCGGGCTGGCCGCGCTTGGGGACAATGACCCCCTGCAACGGAGCGATAAAAAGAAAGAGGTAATCGCTGGTCTCCTGGGCCTGTTGCACCAGGTTCCAGGGCAGCGTGCCGCTGCCCTGCTCGCCGGTGTCCAGCACCCCCTCGGGCGCGAAGTCCAGCTGATGGCGTCCCAGGAAGGGGTTTTTCGGATCGCGGCCCAGCGCACGGCGCACGTTGGCGCGCGTGAGGGCCGGCACCAGCCGCTCGAAGGTCAGGCTCAGGAGCAGCAGCACTACCGTCGCCACCACGGCAGCCTCGAAGAAGGCCGGCAATGCGGCGCCCCAGTCCATGGCTCCATCGGCATCACGGGTACGCGCCACCACCAGCAACAACAGGCCCAGCACCATGATGGTGCCGAAACGCAGATGGCTGCGCAGCCGGCGCCGCTTGAGTTCCGGGCGCTTGTGCGCCTGCGTGACGAAGGCTTCGTAATCCGCCACGGTCAGGTCGACCGTGATGGACGGCGTCGAGTTGTCGGTATCGCTCATCAGATGTCCAGTTCCGCCAGGTTGCCTTTTTCTTCGATCCAGGCGCGCCGCTGCGCGGACTCGCCCTTGCCCATCAGCATGTCGAACATGCGTTTGGTATCTTCGGGCGTCAGTTCGCCATAGGCTACCGGCAGCAGACGTCGCGTATCCGGATTCATGGTGGTTTCCCAGAGCTGCTCGGGATTCATCTCGCCCAGGCCCTTGAATCGGCTGACGCTCCAGGCCCCCTCGCGCACGCCTTCCTTGCGCAGTTTGTCCTGGGCCGCTTCGAGTTCCCCGCTGTCCAGGCAATAGACCTTGCGCGCCGGGCGCTTGCCCTGGGCCGGCACGTCCAGACGGAACAAGGGCGGGCGTGCCACATACACATGGCCGGCTTCGACCAGCTTGGGGAAATGCTTGAAAAACAGCGTCAGCAGCAGCACCTGGATGTGCGAGCCGTCGACGTCAGCATCCGACAGGATGCAGATGCGGCCATAACGCAATCCCGACAGATCAGGCGTATCGGCCGGGCCGTGCGGATCCACGCCGACCGCCACCGAGATATCATGGATTTCGTTGTTGGCAAAGAGGCGATCACGATCGACCTCCCAGGAATTGAGCACCTTGCCGCGCAGCGGCAGGATGGCCTGGAACTCCTTGTCGCGTCCCATCTTGGCGGATCCGCCTGCCGAGTCGCCCTCGACCAGGAAGATCTCGGTGCGGCTCGCGTCGCTGGACTCGCAATCGGTCAGCTTCCCGGGCAGCACGGCCACGCCCGAGCTCTTGCGCTTTTCGACCTTGGCGGCCGAGCGCGCCCGTGCCTGGGCCTGGCGGATGGCCAGTTCGGCCAGCTTCTTGCCGAACTCGACATTGCTGTGCAGCCAGAGATCCAGCGCACTCTTGGCGAAACCGCCCACCAGGCGGACGGCGTCACGGCTGTTCAGGCGTTCTTTGATCTGCCCCTGGAACTGCGGATCGAGAACCTTGGCCGAAAGCACGAAGCTGGCTCGTGCGAACACATCCTCGGGCAGCAGCTTGACGCCCTTGGGCAGCAGGCTGTGCAGCTCGGCAAAACTCTTGACGGCGCCGAACAGGCCTTCGCGCAGCCCGGACTCGTGGGTGCCACCGGCCGAGGTGGGGATCAGGTTGACGAAGGACTCGCGCGTCACGGCGCCATCTTCGGTCCAGGCCACCACCCATTGCGCCCCCTCGCCTTCGGCGAAGTGCTCGTGGTCGGCGCCAGCGTACTGCTGGCCCTCGAAAAACGGCACCATCAGTTCAGCGCCGGCCAGCGCCTCGGCCAGATAGCCGCGCAAGCCATCCTGGTACTGCCAGGTCTTGGTGTCACCGCTCTTTTCGTTGATCAGCGTGACTTTGACGCCCGGCAGCAGCACCGCCTTGCTGCGCAGCAAGTGGTTGAGCTCGCCCTGCGGAATATTGGCGCTGTCGAAATACTTGGGATCCGGCCAGACCCGCACGCGGGTGCCGGATTTCTTGCGCCCGCCGGCTGCAAAGGGTGCAAGCGCTTCCTCGACCTCGCCACCGGCGAACACCAGACGATGCACGCCGCCGTCGCGCCAGACCACCACCTCCATGCGCTTTGACAAGGCATTGGTGACCGACACGCCGACGCCGTGCAGCCCGCCTGAAAAGGCGTAGGCGCCGCCGCCCTGCTTGTCGAATTTGCCGCCGGCATGCAGCCGGGTGAATACCAGCTCAACGACCGGCGCATGCTCTTCGGGATGCAAGCCGACCGGAATGCCCCGGCCGTCGTCTTCGACGGCAATGCTGCCATCGGCATGCAGCGTGACCTGGATCTGCCGGCCGTGCCCGGCCAGGGCTTCATCGGCGGCGTTGTCGATCACTTCCTGCACGATGTGCAGCGGATTTTCGGTACGGGTATACATGCCCGGGCGCTGCCGCACGGGCTCCAATCCCTTCAGAACGCGGATCGACGCTTCGGTGTAACGTGGTGTGGCCAAGTTATCCCCAACATCTGTGGAAAAAAACCTACATTTTACGGATAAGCCCATATGTGGCGCGGGTTTTAGTGGGTTGCGCACACCCTGAGCAGGCCGGAATTCGGTAGGATCATTAGATCGGTATGCTACCGAGGCCGGTTGCGCCGCATCATGCCACACAAAACCGGCAAACCCTGTTGTTATTGACAGTGGTATGCTTTAATCCTTCCATCGAACAAGTAACAAAGGCTATGGCCTGCGCGGCCCTAGACCTCGTCGGAAATCCCCATCATGAGCGAGCAAATCAAGAACATCAGCGACGCCAGCTTCGACAGCGACGTGCTGAAGTCCAGCCAACCCGTGCTGGTCGACTACTGGGCGGCCTGGTGCGGTCCCTGCAAGATGATCGCCCCCATCCTGGAAGAAGCGGCTGCCGAGTACGCCGGCCGCCTGACGATCGCCAAACTCAACATCGACGAGAACCAGGCCAGCGCTGCCAAATATGGCATCCGCGGGATTCCCACGCTCATGCTGTTCAAGGATGGCCAGGCCGTCGCCACCAAGACCGGCGCGCTGTCGAAATCCCAGCTCACCGCATTTCTGGACAGCGCGTTGTAAACTACGCGCTGCGGACCCCAGCGCTGCCCGCGGCAGCGCTTAGCGAGTACCGCGCGAGCCCGTCCGAGGCTCGCCGCCAGACCCCATCTCATCTCTCTCCCCCTAATTCACAGCGATGCACCTCAATGAACTGAAGGCGCTGCACGTCTCGCAGTTGCTGGAAATGGCCGCTGGCCTGGAAATCGAGAACGCCAACCGTCTGCGCAAGCAGGAGTTGATGTTCGCCATCATGAAGCGGCGCGCCAAACAAGGCGAGCAGATCTTCGGCGACGGCGTCCTGGAGGTCCTGCCCGACGGCTTCGGTTTCCTGCGCTCGCCCGAGACCTCGTATCTGGCCAGCACCGACGACATCTATATCTCGCCGTCGCAGATCCGACGTTTCAACCTGCACACCGGCGACTCCATCGAAGGTGAAGTCCGCACGCCCAAGGATGGCGAGCGCTACTTCGCGCTGGTCAAGGTAGACAAGGTCAACGGCGTGACGCCCGAGACCATCAAGCATCGCATCATGTTCGAGAACCTGACGCCGCTGCACCCGAACCGGGTCATGCGTCTGGAACGCGACATCAAGAGCGAAGAAAACCTGACCGGCCGCATCCTCGACGTGTTTGCGCCCATCGGCAAGGGCCAGCGCGGCCTGATCGT
>JAEWJD010000238.1 GCA_023386765.1 Pseudomonadota bacterium
CGGCCGCGCGCCCCCCCCCCCCCCCCCCACGCCGCCTGCCGGCCGGGCGGGCGGCTGTCCGGTCGTCGCAGGCCGACCAGCCAGAACATAGACGGATCTGGCGACTGCCCTGCACTGAATGAACAGGCAACACCGGGCCGGCAGTCGCGCCTGTGCCCTTTCCGGCGTCGCATGCGCCGAGCCCCCATCGGACGCTGGATGCCGCGCTTTTGATCCGTGCCACTGCCGCAGCACGAGCGCGTTGTTGCGACATCCGCGTCAAGCTATAGTCGATCCGAACGGAAACCATCCTGGGACAGCTGGGAGCAGACATGACGCCATCCCTGCCAGCCTCGCGCTATGCGCGCGTGCTCGGTCGCGAACTGCATTACATGGAATGGGGCCCGGCTGACGCGCCCGTGCTGGTCATGTGGCATGGCCTGGCACGCACCGGCCGGGACTTCGACGACCTGGCCCAGGCGCTTTGCCAGGATTGGCGCATCCTCTGCCCCGACACGCCGGGCCGCGGGCTGTCGCAATGGAGCCCGACCCCACGCGAGGAATACCGGCTCGACTTCTATATCGAGCTGGCTGCCGGCTTGCTGGATGCCCTGCACATCGAGCGCGCCGCCTGGGTAGGCACCTCGATGGGCGGCGCCATCGGCATGCTGGGTGCTGCCACGCGGCTGCGAGGGCGGCTGAGCCAGCTGGTAATCAACGACATCGGCCCGACGTTGCCACGCCCGGCTATTCAACGCATTCTCGACTATGCGAGCAAGCCGCCGGCCTTCGATACGGTGACCGAACTGGAAACCTGGTTGCGCGGCGCCTACCAGCCTTACGGCTGGCAAAGCGACACGCAATGGCGCCGCATGGCCGAGACCTCATTGCGGCGTCTGCCCGATGGGCGTCTGACGCTGCACTACGACTGCGCCATTGTCGGCCAGTTCGAACACCACCCTGACGACTACGAGCGCTGGGCCGAGTACGACAGTCTGCGCCTGCCGGTGCTGCTGCTGCGCGGTGAGGAATCCGACCTGTTGTTAGCAGAGGTGGCACAGGCCATGACTGAACGCGGCCCGCGAGCGCAACAGCTTACCTTCCCCGGCTGTGGGCATGCGCCCAGCCTGAACGTTGCCGCCCAGATCGAACCAGTGCGCCAATTCCTGGCCTGCCACCGGCGCTGAGAAGAATGCCCATGAAAAAACCGGCAAGGATTGCTCCTTGCCGGTTTTTCTTTTGCTGGCGCCCTGGGTCAGACCCGGGGCGCAGCAGGCACAACTTAGATGATGCGCGCCGCTTCGATCAGACGCACCACGCTCCACGCCTTCGAGCGGGAGATGGGGCGGCCTTCTGCGATTTCGACGGTATCGCCTTCGTTGAATTGGTTCGACTCATCATGCGCCTTGTACTTGGCCGAGCGCGTGATGATCTTGCCAAAGATGGGGTGCTTGACGCGGCGTTCGACCAGAACGACGACCGTCTTGTCCATCTTGTTGCTGACGACCTTGCCGACCAGCGTACGCTGGCGCTTGGTAACCTGGGTGTTTTGCGTTTCGCTCATGTTTATTTCCCTGCCTTCTCAGTCAGCAAGGTACGCACACGCGCGATGTCGCGACGCACATTGCGCAGCTGGCTGGTGTTGCCGAGCTGCTGCGTGGCCTTCTGCATACGCAGACCGAATTGCGCCTTCAGCAGGCTTTCGAGCTCTTTGCCCAGCTCGGCGGCGTCTTTCGAACGGAGTTCGCTAGCTTTCATATTTGTACCCCTTAAGCACCGATATGACGCGCGACGAACGTGGTCGAGATCGGCAGCTTGGCAGCGGCCAGGCGGAACGCCTCGCGCGCCAGCTCTTCGCTGACCCCTTCCATTTCGTACAGCACCTTGCCCGGCTGGATTTCGGCGACCCAGAACTCCGGGTTGCCCTTACCGTTACCCATACGGACTTCGGCGGGCTTCTGCGAGATCGGCTTATCCGGGAAAATACGGATCCAGATACGGCCGCCGCGCTTGATGTGGCGGTTGATGGCACGACGAGCAGCTTCGATCTGACGTGCGGTCAAACGACCGCGGCCGGTGGCCTTCAGACCGAACTCGCCGAACGACACTTGCGCGCCGCGAGTGGCCAGGCCGGTGTTGCGGCCCTTTTGCTCTTTGCGATACTTTCTGCGAGAGGGTTGCAGCATGGTTATTCTCCTTCAGGAGCCGGAGCCGCGTCCGCCTTGCGGGGAGCACGACCACGACCACCCGGACGGCCGTTGCGGGCGCCATCGGGGCGATCGCCACGGGGCGCACGGCGCGGACGGCGCTCATCTTCACGCGGGGCAGCGGTTTCAGCCGGCAGCTCGCCATTGGCCAGCATGTCGCCCTTGTAGACCCACACCTTGATGCCGATCACACCGTAGGTGGTATGGGCTTCCGAGGTGCCGTAGTCGATGCTCGCCTTCAGCGTGTGCAGCGGCACACGGCCTTCGCGATACCACTCGGTGCGCGCGATTTCGATGCCGTTCAGACGGCCCGAGCTCATGATCTTGATGCCCTGGGCGCCCAGACGCATGGCGTTCTGCATGGCGCGCTTCATGGCGCGGCGGAACATGATGCGCTTTTCGAGCTGCTGGGCGATCGAATCGGCGATCAGCTGAGCGTCGGTTTCCGGCTTGCGGATTTCCTCGATGTTGACGTGCACGGGCACGCCCATCAGACGCTGCAGATCAGCCTTCAGGTTTTCGATGTCCTCGCCACGCTTGCCGATCACCACGCCCGGACGAGCCGAGTAAACGGTGATACGGGCGTTCTTGGCAGGACGCTCGATGACCACGCGACCGACAGAAGCGCTCTTGAGCTTCTTCTTCAGGTACTCACGTACGCGGATGTCTTCGGCCAGCATGCTGCCGAAAGCCTTGTCGTCGGCGTACCAACGCGAGGACCAGTTACGGGTGACCGCGAGACGGAACCCAGTGGGGTGAATTTTCTGACCCATCTTGACTCCTTACGCTCCGACCTTGACCGTGATATGGCAGGTCTGCTTCTCGATACGGTTGCCACGGCCCTTGGCGCGAGCCGAGAAACGCTTCATCGATTGAGCCTTGTCCACATAAATCGTGGTGACTTTCAGCTCGTCGATGTCAGCGCCGTCGTTGTGCTCAGCGTTGGCGATGGCAGATTCAACAGCCTTTTTCAGGATGCCGGCAGCCTTCTTCGGGGAGAAGTTGAGGATGGTCAGCGCCTGAGCGACCGACTTGCCGCGGATCATGTCCGCAACCAGCCGGGTCTTCTGGGCCGAGATGTGAACCCCACGGATAATGGCAGTAGTTTCCATCGCTTACCTCTTCGCCTTCTTGTCCGCGGCGTGACCCTTGAACGTACGGGTCAGCGCAAACTCGCCGAGCTTGTGGCCGACCATGTTCTCGTTGATGTACACCGGAACGTGTTGGCGCCCGTTATGCACAGCAATGGTAAGGCCGATGAACTCGGGCAGCACCGTGGAACGGCGCGACCAGGTCTTGATCGGCTTTTTGTCCTTGCCCGACACGGCAGTTTCCACCTTTTTGATCAGGTGCGCGTCGACAAACGGGCCTTTCTTGATCGAACGTGACATAGTGTTCGCCTCTTACTTGCGCTTGCGCCGTTGGACGATCATATTGCTCGTCCGCTTATTGCGACGGGTCTTGAAACCCTTCGCCGGAGTACCCCAGGGACTGACCGGCTCGCGAGCTTCGCCGGTGCGGCCCTCACCACCACCGTGGGGGTGATCGATCGGGTTCATGGCAACACCACGAACCGTCGGGCGGACACCGCGCCAACGCATGGCGCCGGCCTTGCCGATCTGGCGCAGGCTGTGTTCTTCGTTACCCACTTCGCCGATGGTGGCGCGGCACTCGATGTGCACGCGGCGCACTTCGCCGGAGCGCAGGCGAACCTGAGCGTAGGTGCCTTCACGGGCCATCAACACCGCCGATGCACCAGCCGAGCGCGCCATCTGGGCGCCCTTGCCAGGGATCATTTCGATGCAGTGGATCGTGGTACCCACCGGGATGTTCCGGATGGGCAGCGTGTTGCCGGCGCGGATCGGGGCTTCGATGCCCGAGATCAGCGTGGCGCCCACTTCCAGACCGCGCGGAGCGATGATGTAGCGGCGCTCGCCGTCGGCGTAGCACAGCAGCGCGATGTGGGCGGTACGGTTGGGGTCGTATTCCAGACGCTCAACCTTGGCCGGGATGCCGTCCTTGTTGCGACGGAAATCCACCACACGGTAGTGCTGCTTGTGACCGTCGCCACGATGGCGCACAGTGATGTGGCCATTGTTGTTACGGCCGGAGCCACGGGTCTTCTTCTCGAGCAGCGCAGTGTGCGGGGCACCCTTATGCAGCTTCGGGTTGACGACCTTCACCATGCCACGGCGGCCGGCCGAAGTCGGCTTTACTTTAACGAGGGCCATTTACTTCACCTCCGCAAAGTCGATTTCCTGGCCGTCCTTGAGCGAGACGTAAGCCTTGCGCTCATTGCGACGACGGCCAACGAAACGGCCAAAGCGCTTGACTTTGCCCTTACGGTTGAGGACCTGCACGGCTTCGACCTGCACTTTGAAGAGCAGTTCGACGGCAGCCTTGATTTCCGGCTTGGTGGCGTCGGCCACGACACGGAAGGCGATTTGCTGGTGCTTCTCGGCAACGAACGTGGCTTTTTCAGTCACGACCGGCGCCAGGATGACTTGCATCAAGCGTTCGGCGTTCATCCGAGCATCTCCTCGAGTTGCGCGATGGCCGGCTTGGTGATAAGCACTTTCTTGTAGTGGATCAACGACAGCGGATCGGCATAGCGGGTCTCGACCACGGCAACGTGCGGCAGGTTGCGGGTGGCGAGGTAAACATTTTCATCCACCGAGTCGGTGATGATCAGCACGGATTCCAGACCCATCGACTTCAGCTTGGCGGCAGCCAGCTTGGTCTTGGGCGACTCGAGCGAGAAGGAATCAACCACGGCGATGCGGCCTTCGCGGGCCAGTTGCGACAGGATCGAGCGGATCCCGGCACGGTACATCTTCTTGTTGACCTTCTGGCTGAAGTTCTCTTCAGGCGAGTTCGGGAACGCACGACCACCCCCACGCCACAGCGGCGACGAGGTCATACCGGCGCGAGCGCGGCCGGTACCCTTCTGGCGCCAGGGCTTCTTGGTGCTGTGCTTGACTTCGGCACGATCCTTCTGGGCGCGGTTACCGCTGCGAGCGTTGGCCTGGTAGGCCACGACGATCTGGTGCACCAGCGCTTCGTTGAAATCGCGACCGAAAATGGTGTCGGGCGCGCTGAAGGTAGCGGCTTCACCTTGGTCGTTCAGGAGCTTGAGATCCATTTACTTACGCCCCCTTCTTGGCCGGCGCCTTGACTGCCGGACGCACGATGACATCACCACCAGCGTGGCCCGGGACAGCGCCCTTGACCATCAGCAGGCCGCGCTCGACATCGACGCGCACGACGTCGAGGTTCTGAACGGTACGGGTCACATCACCCAGATGGCCAGCCATGCGCTTACCCGGGAAGATACGGCCCGGATCTTGCGCTTGGCCGATGGAGCCAGGCACGCGGTGCGAGCGGGAGTTACCGTGCGAAGCACGTTGAGCGCCGAAGTTGTGGCGCTTGATGGTACCGGCAAAGCCTTTACCGATCGTGGTGCCCGTGACGTCGACCTGTTGGCCGGCTTCGAACACCGATTCCACAGCGATCACGGCACCAGGAGCGAACTCGGCGGCGCGGGTGGGATCAAGGCGGAATTCTTTCAGGATGCTGCCGGCTTCTGCACCGGCCTTGGCGAAGTGACCGGCCTCAGCCTTGGTCACGCGCGTGGCGCGGCGGTTGCCATAAGTCACTTGGATGGCGGCGTAGCCGTCAGATTCCAGGGACTTGACTTGGGTCACTCGGTTGTTGGACACGTCCAGCACAGTGACCGGAATGGACTCGCCATCCTCGGTAAAAATGCGGGTCATGCCGACCTTGCGACCCACCAGACCCAGCCGATGGGCGGCGGGCGTGGGCGTCGTATTCGACATTGTTTTCTCCATTCCCGACTGCGATTGGTCGGGGCTAATCAGGCAAAGGGTAACGGCCTTCGCCCTACAGGGCTAAGAACTCCGAAG
>JAEWJD010000261.1 GCA_023386765.1 Pseudomonadota bacterium
TACGCCATCGACCGCTTCACCATGGAAACCAAGCGCCAGCTCGACGTGCTGGAACGCCGCCTGAGCGAGTCGCCCTATCTGGCCGGCGAGCAATACACCATCGCCGACATCGCCGCCCTGCCCTGGTACGGCGGCATCGTCAAAGGCATGCTGTATGACGCCGCCGAGTTCATCTCGGCCCAGGATTATCCGCAGGTGCAGCGCTGGGCTGACGAACTGCTGGCCCGACCGGCCGTGCAGCGCGGCCGCATGGTCAATCGCACCTCGGGCGAACTCTCGCAGCAACTGCATGAGCGCCACGACGCCAGCGACTTCGACACCCGCACGCAGGACAAGCTGCAGGGATAAATAACAAAGACAACGGGGCCCGAAGGCCCCGTTGTCTTTTGGCACGGATGACTCGCGATCAGCCGATCACGCGGAAGCGCCCGCCATCATCCATGAAGGCCTTCTCGCCGAAGCCCCCCTCGTGCGAACCGAAGGGCATCTGGGCGCGCAGCGTCCAGGAGGCCGGGATGTCCCAGCGTGCCGCCACGGCGGCGTCGATCAGCGGGTTGTAGTGCTGCAGGCTGGCACCCACGCCGGCCTGGGACAGCGCCGTCCAGACCGACAGCTGCGCCATGCCGCTGGCCTGCTCCGACCAGATCGGGAAGTTGGCAGCATAGGCTGCAAAACGCTCCTGCAGGCCGCGCACCACGTCCTGGTCCTCAAAGAAAAGCACCGTCCCCACGCCGGCGGCAAAGCTCTTGAGCTTGGCTTCGGTCTGGGCGAAGGTCTCGGCCGGCGCGACCTTGCGCACCTCGTCGATGGCGATATCCCACAGGGCCTCGCTTTCGGCGCCGAACAGCACCACCACCCGCGAACTCTGCGAATTGAACGCCGACGGACTGTGCTTGACGGCTTCCTGGATGATCGTGGCCAGTTCCTGCTTGCCGTGCGACAGATTGCGGCCCAGGGCATATTGCGTGCGGCGTTGCTTCAGTGCGTCGATATACGCATTGTTCATTTGGTGTACCTCGCGGCGAAAGAATCAAAAAAGATGTTGAAGCGATTCTACCCAGGGCCACCGGGCGGGGGCTAGCGTTTACCCTCAAAAAAACGGGGATTTTTCCAAGACGGATTGTTCTATCCATGGAACCAATCTCGCCCCCAAGCCCGGTCACCGCCGGGCCGCGCGCTCAGTCCCGCCGGGCCAGCCAGGGGAGGATCACGGCCAATACGGCTTCGGGCTGCTCGCGATGCGGCACATGGCCGCAACCGGCAAACACGTGCTGATCCCCGCGTGCCAGGGTGGCGATGCGATCCGGGTGCGCCAGCGAACCATACTCGTCCTGGTCGCCATGCAGCGCCAGTGCCGGGCAGCGTACCTGTTGCAGTTCGCGGTCCAGGTTCCAACCGGCGAAATCGTCTGCCAGCCAGGTATCGATCCAGGCACTCAGCACCCAGGCAGCCTTGTCACCGTGATAACGCGCCAGGCGCTCAAGCTGCCCCGGCTGCGCAAAGCCCGACCGCGCCGCACGGATCCCCTCCAGGGTGCGCGGCTCGACAAAGGCCTGGGCCGACTCGGTAATCAAGCCGCGACAGTCCTCGCCCCCGGCCGCCGCACAACCGATCGCCATGCCGCCGCCTACGCTATGACCCAGTGCCACGAACGCGGTGATGTCCAGCTGCGCGCGCACCCGTGCGAAATCCTCATGGGCTTCGGCACTGACGAAATCCGGCCCCAGGCGTGCCGGATGCGCTGCCGACTGGCCGAACCCGAGGCGGTCATAGGCCACCACGTCGCGCCCGCTGGCCTGCGCCAGTTGCTGCGGGAAGTCCCGCCACAGCGCCACACAACCCAGGGAGTCATGCATCAGCACCAACGGCGCGGCATCCGCCCCGGTCGCGGGGCGCCACCGGCGTGCGAACAGGGAACCGGCCGGGGTCTCAATCAGATGATCGTCAATCGCGACAGAGGACATGCGTGGGCTTCCGACGAAAAGAAGCCCTGATAGTACGTTGGGCCGGGCAGCGAGCGCGCCGTGACTTCTATACATATAACTAAAAAGAATATAAGACCATGATTAAGTTCCTTAAAATTATTTAGAAATTTCCTTACCTGCTCCGCACGCCGGAGCCCACCGGATACCGAACATGATCTTGCGCAAGCTGTTTGCCACTGCCCTGCTGGCTGCCGGAGTACACGGCGCAGCCACCGCTGCCGATGCGCCGCTGGAAATCGGCTACCTGCCCATCCTGCCCGACGCCCAGCTGTTCGTCGCCCTGGAAAGCGGCGCCCTCCAGAAAGGCGGGCTGGCCGCCCCCAAACTGGTGCAGTTCCAGAGCGGCCCGGCCCTCACCCAGGCCCTGATCGCCGGCCAGCTCGACGCCGCCTATGTCGGCATCGGCCCGGCCTTGGTGGCCCGCGCCAAGGGCGCCGACATCAAGGTCGTGGCCTCCAACATCGTCGAGCAGGTCGGCGTGCTGGCGCTGCCGGCGCTAGCCCCCTATTTCGCCTCCGGCGAGCCGGCCACCGCCTTTGCCCGCTTTGCCAAGGACAAGGGCCGCAAGGCCGTGATCGCCAGCTACCCCAAGGGGGCCGTGCCTGAGGCCGCGCTGCAGTACTGGCTGCGCAACGTCCTCAAGGCGGACCTGGCCGACATCGAATTCGTCTACCAGGGCGAGGCGCAGATCCAGCAATCCCTCATGACCGGCGCGGTCGATGCCGCCGCCGTGCTCGAACCCACCACCACCAGCGTGCTGGCCCGCCAGCCCGAGGCCAGCGTGGTGGCGCGCGGTTCGCAGCTCTTTCCCAAGCAACCCGGCGCTGTCCTGTTGGTGCGCGAGAAGCTGATCGCAGAACGTCCTGAGGCCGTGCGCACCCTGGTGCGCGCCCAGATCGACGCCACCGACCTGCTGCGCAACGATCCGTCCAAGGCCGCCGCGCACGTGCGCAAGCACGTCGGCGGGGGCCGCCTGCCGGCCGATATCGTCGAACAGGCCGTGCGCAATTCGCATGACCAGTTCGAGGCCGATCCGAAGGCCATCATCGCGGCCACCGCCAAGCTGCAGGACTTCCAGGCCAGCCTGGGTACGCAGGCACAGCGCGTGGACGTCGACACCCTGTTCGACACCCGCTTCTATGACGAGGCCAAGACACGATGAATACCCAGGCCCTGCGGCTGAGCGTGCCGCGCCTGCCGCGCCGCTGGCCGCGCCGCCTGGTCTATGGACTGGCCGGCGTGGCCTTGTTCGTGGCTCTCTGGAAAGCCGCCCAGGTATGGGAGTGGGCGCCACGCGGCACCCTTCCCGACCCCTTCGCCCTGCCCGAGGCGCTGCTGCGCGAATGGCAAGACGGGCGTCTGCTGCCGGCCGTGGGCTCCAGTCTGGTGCACTATTTCTGGGGCCTGGCCCTGGGCACGCTGCTGGGCTTCGGCGTCGGCCTGCTGGCGGCCACCCTGCCGCGCTTTGACATGCTGCAAGGCTATCTGGCGCGCGTGCTGCGGCCGATCCCGCCGCTGGCCTGGGTGGTGTTCGCCATTGCCTGGTTCAAAGTCAGCCACGCCGGCGCGGCCTTCGTGATCGCCATCGGCGTGTTCTGGGTCAACTACTTCGCCACCTATGCGGCCGTTCGCAACGTCGATCCCCGGCTCTATGAGCTGGCTCGTGCCTTCGGCCACGGCGGTTACCTGGCGCGCGCCTGGACCGTGACGTTGCCGGCCATCGCGCCGGGCGCCTTGTCCGGCGTCCGCGCCGGCATCGGCCAGGCCTGGATGACGCTGATCGCCGCCGAGCTGCTGGGCGTGCCGGGCATGGGCCAGGAAATGAACGCGGCTGCCGGCGTCGGCGCCTATGACGCCGTGGTGGTCTACATGCTGACCATCTCGCTGGTCTACACGCTGTGCGACTTCGTCTACGGACGGCTGGAAAAAAGGATGCTGCAATGGCGCCCGTGATGCGTTTCGAGAACTTCGGCTACACCCATCCCGGCGCCGACCTGCCAGTGATCCGGGGTCTCACGCTGGATATCGAACCGGGCAGCTTCGTGGCCATCGTGGGCGGCTCGGGCGTGGGCAAATCCACCCTGCTGCGTGCTGCCGCCGGCCTGACCGAGGCCGGCACGGGCAGTGTGCACTTCGAGACGCGTTCCACGCCCGGGCGGCGTGCCCGCGCCGTAGTGTTCCAGGACAGCCGCCTGCTGCCGTGGCGGCGCGTGGCCGCCAACACGGCTTATGGCCTGGAAGGCCTGGGCCTGCCGGCTGCCGAACGCCGCCAGCGCGCCCACGACGCGCTGGCGCTCACCGGCATGGCCGGTTTCGAAGACCGCTGGCCGCACCAGCTTTCCGGCGGCCAGGCCCAGCGCGTGGGAATCGCCCGGGCCCTGGCCGTCAGGCCCGACCTGCTGCTGATGGATGAACCCTTCAGCGCCGTGGACGCGATCACCCGCCGCATGCTGCAGGGCGAACTGATCCGCGCCTGGCAGGCCAGCGGCGCGGCCGTGCTGTTCGTCACGCACGACATCGAGGAAGCCGTCTTTCTCGCCGACAGGGTGGTCGTGCTGGGCGGCCGCCCGGCCAACATTGCAGGTGTGTACGATGTAGGGCTCGCCCGCCCACGCGATCGCGGCCAGCCCGCCTTCGCCGAGGCGGTGGCTGCTGTTTCACGGATCCTCGAACATGCCTGACACCCTGCACGTCCTCATTC
>JAEWJD010000272.1 GCA_023386765.1 Pseudomonadota bacterium
GCCAGCGCGATTTTCTCGGTGGTCTCGCCCATGCCGAAGCCGATTTCCAGGATGGTCGGGGCCTCGCGCCCGAAAGCGGCGCTGCAATCCAGCACGCGCGGCGCATAGGCGATCGACCACTTCCCCATCAACTGCTCCAGCGCGTCGCGCTGGCGCGGCGTGATGTGGCCGCGACGGTGCACGAAGCTGCGGATGTGCGTGGCGCCGGGGCTGGCCGGCGCATGGGCGGCCGGCGCGAGCGCGGCCTCGGTCGACGGCGTCAGGGAGGGCGCCGCGTCTTGGGCGGGCTGGGCGTCAGGGGATTTGGGGGTCGTCATGGGAATCATCGCGGGCAAGCGGCCCGCACAAGGCAAAGTCACAACCCCGGATTGTAGTGGGACACACGGCCGGGGGCGCTAGGATGGCGCTTGACCGAATGTTCGTATGGATTGCGCCATGATCGACCACCTGGACCATCTCGTTCTCACCACCGGCCACGAAGCGGCCTGCATCGCTTTCTATACCGATGGCCTGGGCATGGCGCTGGAAACTTTCGGGCAGGGGCGCAAGGCGTTCCGGTTCGGGCAGCAGAAAATCAACCTGCACGTCAAAGGCCATGAATTCGAGCCCAAGGCCCACCTGCCGGTGCCCGGCGCGCTCGACCTGTGCTTTATCGCCGCGATCCCGCTGGATGACGTCATCGGGCGTTTGCAGGAAAAGGGCATCCCCATCATCGAAGGCCCGGTGCGGCGCACGGGCGCGACCGGCCCGATCCGCTCCATCTACCTGCGCGACCCCGATCTCAACCTCATTGAAATTTCCGAGCCTGCCAAATAAGGCCGCGCAGCGGCCAAAACCCAGGCTATAATGCTCGCCTGCGCCAGCATCGGCCTTGCCGATCCGCCTGGCGCCAGCCCTTCAGGGCGGGTGTAGTTCAATGGTAGAACGGCGGCTTCCCAAGCCTCAAGCGTGGGTTCGATTCCCATCACCCGCTCCATCTTTCCCAAGGCCTTGGTTCCAGGGCAATCCTCCGCTTGATCGATATCCGCAGGCCTGCCTTGCGCCACTGCGCGGGTCGCGTCGTCTTGCGCCGTCGCGGGCCTGCCCTTGACGCCTGCCCTGCCAGGGCCGGCGCCAGGACAGGAGCCATGGGCAATACTCCGGGCAAGCGGCGGGTTTACTGCATGAACCAGCCGTGGCTGACGACCAGGGATTGGCCGGTCAGGACGTTGTTCTTGGCCGCGGCAAAGAACAATACGGCATCGGCGACGTCATCGGTGGTCGTGAATTGGCCGTCGACGGTTTCCTTGAGCATGACGGTTTTGATGACGGCCTCTTCGGTGATGCCGAGTTCCTGCGCCTGTTCGGGGATCTGTTTGTCGACCAGCGGTGTACGCCCGAAACCGGGGCAGACCACGTTGGCGGTGACGTTGTGCTCGGCGCCTTCCTTGGCCAGCCCGATCAGGCCATGTTTGGCGGTCACGTAGGGCGCCTTGAGTTTGGAGGCTTCCTTGGCGTGCACTGATCCCATGTAGATCACCCGCCCGAAGTTGGCGGCATACATGTGCTTGAGGCAGGCGCGGGTGGTGAGAAACGCGCCGTCCAGGTGGATGGAGAGCAGTTTCTTCCAGTCGGCGAAGGGAAAGTCGACAAAGGGTTTGACGATCTGGATACCGGCATTGCTGACCAGGATGTCGATCTTGCCGTATTTGGCGATGCCGCTGGCCGAGCCGGTGATGAGGCCAATCTTCTTGGGAAAGCCCCAGATCTCGCGCCCGCCGGCGATCGGTGAGTTGTCGTCCAGGGACATGGCCTGGACGTAACCGCCCTCCTGGATCTCGCCCGATGGGCTTGCGGGGCGGTCGGGCTGGCTTCAGTGGCCATCCTGGGGCGGCATGGGATACTCGGCGTTTGGGCGCCTGCCGGCTTCGGGCCGGGCGCGATGGGAGAGACTTTGATGACGCCAATGCAAACGCCAACGCAGGAAGGGCAGGACGACGTCGCATGGATCGACGCGGCGCGTTTGACGCAGGCGCTGGAGCAGTTTGCCCGCGAGCGCGATTGGGGCCAGTTTCATTCGCCCAAGAATCTGGTCATGGCGCTGACCGGCGAGGTGGGTGAACTGAATGAGATTTTCCAGTGGCTCACCGAGGCGCAGTCGTGTGAGGCTGGGCGCGACCCGGAGACGGCACAGGCGGTGCAGGATGAGCTGGCCGACGTGTTGATGTATCTGCTGCGGCTGGCGTCGGTGCTGGGCGTGGATATGAATGCGGCCGTGGCGCAGAAGCTGCGCAAGAATGCCTTGAAGTACCCGGTGGCGCAAAGCCGCGGGTCCCGGCGCAAGTCTTGCGATCTGCCGCCGGGACGTTGAGGGGGGCGCGGCGGCAGGCGTGATGTCTGCCGCCGTTTTTTCTGCCGTCTACAGGCCCCAGGCCGACAGGTCGGGGTGGCGCGTGGCCACGCCGAGGATGTCTTCGATGATGCGGGCGCTGTCCAGCAGCGCGGCGTCACAGCTATGCGGGGCCATGAGCTGGATGCCGCTTGGCAGCCCTTGCTCATCAAAGCCGCTGGGCAGCGAGATGGCGGCGGCACCCAGGAAGTTGCCGGGGCGCAGGAGCCTGCCCAGGCCGGCGTGACGCAGGTCGTCGGCATCCAGGGCCTGGGCTGCCTGGTCGCAGGCCGGCATCAGCAGTGCGGCATGGCCGTACATGGCGCGCGCAAAGGCAAGCATGTCAGTCCCCCGGCGCTGCAGGGCATCGTGGTAGCGGGCGGTATCGATGCGCCCGCCGGCGACGATACGTTCGCGCACGACCTGCCAGAGGGGCTGTTCCGGGTCCTGGGCCAGGCTGCCGTAGTAGCGGTAGGCCTCGTAGGCCAGCACCAGCGAGTTGTCGTCGGCCATGCGTTCAAACGACAGCCCGGCCGGCGGTTGCCACAAGCGCAGCTCCAGGCCGGCGTGTCCGAGGCGGTCCAGGGCCTGTTGCCAGAGGGCCTGGGTGGCGGCATCCAGGCTGGCCGGCCAGGCTTGCGGGGCGAGTACGGCGACGGGGCCGGTCATGGGGGCGGCGGACTGGCGCAGCGCAGCCACGCAGGCCGGGGGCATATCCAGCGTGGCGGGGTCATCGATGTCGGGGCCGGACAGTGCGGCGGCGAGCCGGCGGGCGTCGGCGACGCTGCGGGTCAGCGGACCCAGCACGTCCAGGGTGTCGGACAGCGGCAGGCTGCCGGCACGGCTGATGATGCCGGTGGAAGGTTTGTAGCCGACCAGGCCGTTCAGGGTAGCGGGCGCGCGCACCGAGCCGCCGGTGTCGCCGCCCAGGGCGATGGGGGCCAGGCCGGCGGCCACGGCGACGCCGCTGCCACTGGAGGAGCCGCCCGGCGCGCGTACCTCGGTGGCATCCCAGGGGTTGCGTGCCGTGCCCTGGGTGGCGTTCTGCCCCGACAGGCCGAAGGCGAATTCGGTCATGCGGGTCTTGCCCAGCACGACCATGCCTTGTGCCGCCAACAGGCGCAGGGCGGCAGCGGTGTCCGTGCTGATCCGGCCGGCCCGGGCTTGCGAGCCCAGCGTTGCTTCGGTGCCTTCCCATTGGATGCTGTCCTTGACCGCGACCGGCACGCCGTGGAAAGGGCCCAGCACGATGCCGGCGGCCAGCAGGCGGTCGGCCGCCTCGGCCTGGGCCAGGGCGCGTTCGGCGGTGACCACGCTGTAGGCGTTGAGGGCCGTGGCGCGTTCGATGCGGTCCAGGAAATGGGTGGCGACCTGACGCGCGCTCAGCCGGCCCTCGCGGATCTCGCGGCCGATCTCAAGCGCGTCTCGGAAATGCAGGGCGGTTTCTTGTTCTGACATGGAGTTTCCTGAAAATGACAAAACCCGCGTAGCGGGTTGTGCGCGGCCCGGCGTCCTCCCGATGAGGAGGCGGCGGGCCGCAGCCCGGGCGCGAGGCCGGGCGATGCGAAGGCGGGTCAACGCAGTTTCTGGCCGACGGTCTCGGGCATGCGAATGAAGGTGAAGAGGGTGATCACCGCGCCGGCCAGCACGTAGTAGAAGAACCAGCGCTCCAGGCCATTGCTCTGCAGCCAGGTGAGCAGGTAGGGCGTGGTGCCGCCCAGCAGGGCCACCACCAGGTTGTAGGGCGTGCCGATGCCGACGGCGCGCACGCTGGTGGGGAACTGCTCCGACATGATGGCCGGGGCGATCGAGGTGTACATGGCGTAGAGCACCAGGCCGAACAGTTCCACCAGCAGGATGGAGCCGAAGGTGGGGCCCAGGGTGTTCATCAAGGGATAGAAGAACAGCAGATAGCCGGCGGCGAACACGATCAGCTGCGGCTTGCGGCCGATGCGATCCGATAGCGCACCGAACAGGGGCTGCACCAGCATGAAGACGATCAGCGCCACGGTGTTGGCCGCGAAGGCCACTTTGGGATCGGCCTGGACGTGACGGATGGCGTAGGTCGGCACATAGGCCACGAAAATGTAGAACGCGAAGGTCGTCAGAATCGAGAAGCCGACGATGCGCAGCACTTCCACCGGATGCTCGCGCAGCAGGGTGCGCAGCGGCTGCTTTTCGATGCCGGTTTTCTTGCTCTCGGCGAAGGCCTCGGTTTCGGGGATAGAGCGGCGGATCCACAGACCGGCCAGGCCGCCCAGCGCGCCCAGCAGGAAGGGAATGCGCCAGCCCCAGGAGGCCATATCCGCCTTGCTCAACGTGGAGGTAAGGATCCAGCCCACGGCCGAGGCGGCCAGGATGCCCACGGCGGCGCTGAAGAACACGAAGCTGGAGAAAAAGCCCCGGTGCTTGGGCGGTGCCATTTCAGCCAGGAAGGTCGTGGCCGAGGCATACTCTCCTCCCAGCGACAGGCCTTGCAGCAGGCGCGCGGCGGTCAGCAACAGCGGGGCGGCCAGGCCGATGGTCGCGTAGGTGGGGGTGAGGGCGATGATGAGCGAGCCGCCCGCCATCATCAGGATGGTCAGGCCCAGGGCTGCCTTGCGGCCGTAGCGGTCGGAGAAAATGCCCAGCAGCCAGCCGCCCACCGGGCGCATGAAGAAGCCCACGGCGAAAATACCGAAGGTCGCCAGCAAGGCGGTGGTTTCATTGCCTTCGGGGAAGAACTGGTTGGAGAAGAAGATGGCAAAGGAGGCGTAGATGGTCCAGTCGAACCATTCGACGGCATTGCCTACACTACCGGCCAGGATGGTGCGGGCGCGTGACACGGGAGCAGCAGCGGCCCCCTGCGTGGCGCTCGGGTGTTGGGAGGGACTGCTCATGGAATCCTCAAGGCAATTTATTTTTAGACAAAATTAAAGCTAAAGTTTATGTTTTTAGCAATTTCGCAAAGTTAATTTGATGGATATAGTCACGTCAAGTAAGGGTAAGCCCTTAATGCCGGTACTGGACGACACCGATCTGGCGTGCTTGATCGCGCTGCAGGCCGACCCGCGCGCCTCCTGGCGCGAGCTGGGGGCGGCGGCCGGGATCGCCGAGCGCACCGTGGCCCGGCGCATCAAGCGCCTGCTGGAGACCGACGCCTTGCGCGTGGTCGCCGAGACCGACCCGCTGGCGGCGGGCCGCGGCGTGGTGCTGCATGCCTGGATGCGCTGTCGCGCCGGACGGGTGCCGGAGGTGGCTGAAGAGTTGGCCCGCCTGGAGAACTGTCAGCTGGTCGTGACGCTGGCGGGTTCGGCCGACCTGATGGCCGAACTGACGCTGGCCGATGAGGCCGACATGCCGGAGCTGGTGACGCGCATCCTGCCGTCCATGGCTGGCGTCGAGCATGTCGATGCGCGGCTGGTGCTGCGTTCTTTCCGGCGCGCCGGCCAATGGCGTATCCAGGCGCAGGGCGAGCCGGAGGCGGGGGCCGCGCCGGCCAGTCCGCCGGCGCCCTTGAGCGAGACGGAACAGCGCATGGCGGCCTGGCTCAAGCGTGATGGCCGGGCCAGCCTGGCGGAGCTGGCCGAGCATGCCGGCGTCAGCGAGCCGACCGCCCAACGCCTGCTGCAGGGGCTGGTCGAGCGGCGCGCACTGTCGTTCCGGGTCGAGGTCGAGCCTGCGCTGGTGGGGTTCCCGGTCGAGGCTGTGGTGTCGGTGCAGGTGCGTCCGCAGGCGGTCAACGCCCTGGCCGCGCATCTGGCGCAGGATGCCAACACGCGCTGTCTTTTCGGCACCAGCGGCCCGTCACAGCTTTTCTGGCATGTGCTGTGCCGCGACAGCACGCAACTCTGGGATGTCGTCACGCGCCGGCTCGGTGAGATGGATGGCGTGCTCAACAGCGATGTGGCGGTCGTCATGCGGGCGCACAAGCGCTGCGGCATCGTGCGCGCCGAGGGCGCCGGAAGCTAGCGCTCGTGCGGCCCTGGGGCATTACAGATCCAGCACGAGCGTGCTGGATTTCGCGCCCGAGCAGCAGATCATCATGCGGTCGTTCCGTTCGCGTTCGGCCTTGCTGAGGATCAGGTCCCGATGGTCGGGCGTACCTTGCAGAACGCGCACCTCACAACTGCCGCACACGCCTTCCATGCAGGAGTACGGGACATCCACGCCCAGCTTCATGACGGTGTCCAGAATGGTGGCGCCGGGGGCGACCGTGGCGCGCTGCTGGCTGCGTTGCAGGATGACTTCGTAGCCGCCTTCGGCGGCAGGCGTCTGCACGGCGCTGAAGTATTCGGCGTGCACGCGTTCGGCCGGCAGGTGAGCGGTAAGCTGCTGGAAGTCGGCCAGCATGGATTGCGGGCCGCAGCAATAGAAGTCGGCGTCGTCGCGGCTGTCGGCGATGAGCTGGCGCAGATCCAGCGGCGCGCCGGCCGATTGGCCTGCATTGAAATAGAAGCGCACGCGCGGCTGCAGGGCCTGAAGGGCCTGGCCGAATGCGGCGTGCGCCGGATCGGCGGCAGCGTAGTGCAATTCCCAGGACTGGTTCAGATGTTCGAGCCGGCGCACCATGCTGTAGATGGGCGTGATGCCAATGCCACCGGCAATGAGCACAGAGTGGCTGGCATCTTCCCGCAACCCGAAATGGTTGCGCGGCCCGCCGATGGCGAGGGTCTGGCCCACGCGCAGTTCGGCGTGGATGAAGCGCGAGCCGCCGCGGCCGCCCGCCTCGTGCTTGACCGCCACCAGGTAGCGGTCTTGCTCGCCCGGCGCGTTGATGGTGGAGTAGCTGCGCGTCAGCCCGTTGGGCAGGTGCAGGTCGATGTGCGCGCCCGGCGCCACGGCGGGAAAGCGCTGTTGCTGGGCCGGCCGGATGTCGAGCAGATAGATGCCTTCGGCTTCCAGTGCTATGGAGTGGATGCGTGCCGGAAGCGTGGCGGCCGGCAGGGGCGTGGGGCTCGTTGCCATGGGGGTGTTTCC
>JAEWJD010000300.1 GCA_023386765.1 Pseudomonadota bacterium
GACTTTCGGGGCCTTGCTGCTCATGCTTGACTCCTGCCCTTTAATCCTTGTTCACCGTATAGAACAGCGACATCTGGGGCTGGAAGTCCTTCCACGGCTTGCGCAGGGCGGTCACCGGGTAGGTCGCACCCAACGGGATGTACGGCACGTCCTCGAACACCTGCAGCTGGATCTCGCGGCCGATCTTCTTCTGGGTTTCCAGATCCGGGGCGTTGAACCAGTCCAGGCGCAGTTGCTCCAGACGCTCGCTGGTGGGCCAGCCGAACCAGGCCTGCTTGCCGTTGCCGCGCATGGCCAGGTGGCCGGCGGGATCCAGGTTGTTGGGGCCGGTGTTGCCGGTGAAAGCCACGTTCCAGCCGCCGTTCTCCGGGGCTTCCTGGTTGTTGCGGCGCTGCACGGCAGTGCCCCAGTCCATGGTCTGCACGTCCACGTTGAAGCCCAGACGCTTGAACAGGTCAGCCGTCACCAAGGCGGCGGCGTGCCAGGTCGGGAAGTCCACCGGGTCCAGCAGCACCACCTTCTCGCCCTTATAGCCGGCATCCTTGATGGCCTTGCGGGCGGCTTCGATGTCGCGCTTGCCGGTCAGTTTTTCCATGCCGGCATCGCTGTCCATCGGCGAACCGGGCACGAACACCCCGCAACGGTCGCTCCAGTACTCGGGGAAGTCGGCGCCGTTCATGGCCGTCATGTACTCGGTCTGGTTGACTGCGCTCAGCACCGCACGGCGAATGTCCGGGTTATTGAACGGCGCGTGCAGGTGGTTCAGACGCATCACGCCGATGGTCGGCAGGCTGCGCTTGACCAGATGGATGTTGGGGTCCTGGCTGAGGATGGGCAGGAAGTCCGGATCGACCATTTCCACGCCGTCCACTTCATTGGCCTGCAAGGCTGCGATGGCGGTGGCGCGGTCGGGGATGATGTGCCAGTTCACTTCGTCGACGTGGGCGATCTTGGGGCCCGACGCGAACGACGGCTTGACGTCTTCCTTGCGCGGCTCATAGCCGGCAAACTTGTTGTAGACCACGCGCGAGCCGGAGACCCACTTGTCCTTGTCGAACGTGAACGGGCCGCTGCCGACCATTTCCTTGACGGCTTCGGTTTCCGGCAGTTGCGCCAGGCGCTCCGGCATGATGGCGGCCATGTTGCCCGACTGGCGGCCCAGGGCGTTCAGGATCAGCGGGAAGGGTTTCTTCAGCTTGAACTGCAGGGTCTTGTCGTCCAGCGCGGTAAGCGATTCGGTCGACTGCATCAGCGAGCGGCCCATCAGGTCCTTCTTGGCCCAGCGCTGGATGCTGGCCACGGCGTCCTGGGCGCGCACCGGCGAACCGTCATGGAATTTCAGGCCATCGCGCAGGGTGATGGTCCACAGCAGGCCGTCATTCTCGCTCTTGGCGCTTTCGGCCATCTGCGGCGTGGGCTGGTATTGCTCGTCCAGGCCGAAGAGCGTGTCGAACACCAGCTGGGCGTGGACCTGGGTCATGGCCACCGTGGTGAACATGGGGTCCAGCAGCGTCAGGTCAGCCTGCGGCACCCAGCGGAACACCTTCTTGGCGGGCGCGGCCCAGGCCAGGTTGGGCAGGCCGAAAGCGGCTGCGGAAGCGCCAGTCGCCAGCAAAAAACTTCTACGATCCATCGTCTCTCTCCTAGATAAAAAGGAAGTTACTTCCGTGCAGCTTTAATACGCGCCGCCGATGCGGTGACGCGCCACAAAATGCCCCGGCCCGACCTGCACCAGAGGCTCGACCACGGGCTCGTCGCCCACGGCGCGCGCCGGGCTGGGCAGCTCGGTCAGCTCCAGCACGCTCTGGCGCCGCTTGGTCGGGTCGGCAATCGGCACCGCCTGCATCAGCTTCTTGGTGTAGGGGTGTTGGGGGTTCTCGAAAATCTCGCGGCGCGGCCCGATCTCGACGATCTGGCCCAGGTACATCACCGCCACCCGGTGGCTGATGCGCTCGACCACCGCCATGTCGTGCGAGATGAACAGATAGCTCACGCCCAGGTCACGCTGCAGGTCGATCAGCAGGTTGACGATCTGCGCCTGGATCGACACGTCCAGCGCCGAGACCGACTCGTCCGCAATCAGGACCTTCGGGCTGACCGACAGGGCGCGCGCAATGCAGATGCGCTGGCGCTGCCCGCCGGAGAACTCATGCGGCCAGCGGCGCATCATGGCCGGCGACAGCCCCACGCGCTCGAACAATTCGGCCACGCGGCGCTCGGCCTGCTCGCCGCTGAACAGCTTGTGAATCAGCATCGGCTCCATCACGCAATCGCCCACGCGCATGCGCGGGTTGAGCGAAGCGAAGGGATCCTGGAACACGAACTGCATGTTGCGGCGCAGGGCGCGCAGCGAAGCGGCGTCATCCTGGTGGACCGCACGGCCCTCGAACTCGATGTTGCCGCGCGTGACCTTGGCCAGGCGCAACAGCGAACGGCCGGTCGAGGTCTTGCCGCAACCGGACTCCCCCACCAGCGACAGCGTCTCGCCGGCATGCAGGTCGAAACTCACCTGCTCGACGGCATGCACGCGCTTCTTGACCCGGGCGAACACGCCGCCACGCACGTCAAAGCGGGTGACCAGTCCGTCGACTTTCAGGATCACTTCCGGCTTGGGCGGCAGCGCAATGCGCTCGGGCTCGCGCTCGCCCGACTCCGACAGCAGCGGAAAACGGGCCGGCAGGTCGGTGCCACGCATCGCGCCCAGGCGCGGCACGGCCGCCATCAAGGCCTTGGTGTAGGGGTGGCGCGGCGCTTCGAACAGGCCGCGCACATCGTTGTTCTCGACCGTGTCGCCCTTGCGCATCACCAGCACGCGATCAGCGACTTCCGCCACCACGCCCATGTCATGGGTGATGAAGATCACGCCCATGTCCATCTCATGCTGCAGTTCACGGATGAGCTGCAGGATCTGAGCCTGAATGGTCACGTCCAGCGCGGTGGTCGGTTCGTCGGCAATCAACAGCGCCGGCTTGCACGACAGCGCCATGGCGATCATGACGCGCTGGCGCATGCCGCCGGACAGCTCGTGCGGATAGCGGCCCAGGATGGCCGCGGCATCCGGGATGCGGACCTGGGCCAGAATGCGCTTGGCCGCCGCTTCGGCCTGGCGCTGATCGCCAGGCTGGTGCAGGCGGATGGCCTCGACGATCTGCGAGCCCACCGTGAACACCGGGTTCAGGGAGGTCATCGGCTCCTGGAAGATCATGCCCAGGTCGTTGCCACGCATGCCGCGCATGGTCTCTTCGGAGGCCGCGCCCAGGTCGACGCTCTCGCCCGGCGAACGGTGGAAGGTCATGCGGCCTTGCTCGATGCGGCCGCCGCCGAACTCCACCAGGCGCATCACGGCCAGCGAAGTCACCGACTTGCCCGACCCGGACTCACCCACGATGGCCAGCGTCTCGCCGCGATCGACGTGCAGGCTCAGGTCCTTGACGGCGCGGAAGGTATTGGGGCCCCGACCGAAGCCGATCGACAGGTTTTCGATCTCCAGCACCCGCCGGTTCTGACTCGTAGTAGTGCTCATGTGCTTCAAATCCTCTTGGCCATGCGCGGATCGACCGCGTCGCGCAGACCGTCACCC
>JAEWJD010000327.1 GCA_023386765.1 Pseudomonadota bacterium
CGTGGCCAGGAACACCCGCCCTGGCGTCGTGAAGTCGGCGGCGTCCGGGCCGGCGGCCGCCAGGCCTCCGCAGCCGCCCGTATCGTAGGCCACGGAAAGACAGGCTGTTGCGTATGCCCGCAGCGCCGGTGCAACCTGGCAGGTCAGGCTGGTGGCGTCGATGAGCGCGGCGCGCTGGCGTCGTTGCCGGCTGGCCTGAACCCCGATTCTCGTCGTGAGCAACGCGCAAACGGTACCGGAGAAAGCGCCAGCCAGGGCAGGCAGAAAATCCAGATTCATGATGCGTCTTCCGCGAGCGGTAGGCGTGGACGTCCCCCAGGTGGTGTCGTGGCCGGCCCGGGCATCGTGGTACCCGGGCCGGTCGCCTCCCGCATCGCACCCGGCCCGCCCGGCACCCGGTGTGATTGCCTGTACAGGATCATCGCTTCCGATGGCTCAGGACATCATGCCCGGCACCCGCGGTGCCCGGCATCCTCCAATTTGGGTAATTCCAGTGGAAGACTGAAGCCCGGCGTCGGTGCTCAAACCCCGCCGCGCATCGGGCTGTCACGTGCCCGGGGCGGGGACACGGGCGTGGCAGGCGGCTGGCCTGTTGGTCCGCTGACGAGGCCAGGGTCAGGCGCTGGCGGGCTGGCCGGCCGCTTCCAGCAGGCAGGCCACCAGGCGGTCGGCGGGGGCGTCCAGCGGTTTGTCGCGGCTCCAGAACACGCCGATGCGACGCTCGCTCCAGGCTTCTTGCAGCGCAATGCTGCGGATCGCCATCATGTCTTCGAAGCGGGCCACGCAGCTGGCCGGCGCGATGCCCACGCCGATGCCGGCTTCCGCCATGCGGCACAGGGTCGAGAAGTCATCGACGCTGATGCGACAGCTGATGCGTCCGCCCAGCTCGGCCACTTGCTGGCGCAGGTAGGTGTGCAGCGCCGAGCGTGCGCCCAGCATCAGCAGGTCGTAGTTGAGCAGCTCGGCCCGCCGCAGGCGAGCCCGCATGGACAGCGGGTGGGTGCGCGACATGATGGCCACCAGTTTGTCGACGAACAGCGGCCGGGTTTCCATATCGGCCTGAGCCTGATCCAGTGCTGCCACGGCAAGGTCGACCTTGCCCTGCAGGATCATCTGACGCGCATCGCTGCTGGCGGCTTCTTCGAGAGCCACGTTGATGCCGGGGTTGGCGCGCAGAAAAGTGATCAGGGGCTCGCGCAGAAAGCGCGTCATGGCCACCGAATTGGTGGCCACGCGGACCTCGCCCTGCAGGCCGCGCGTCAGTTTGGCGATCTCTTGCTCCATGCCATGCGACAGCTCCAGCACCGCCTGGGCATGGCGCAGCATCACGTCGCCGGCGGGAGTGAGGGTCACGCCGCGGGCGACGCGCCTGAACAGCGACGCGCCGACAGACGCCTCCAGCACCTTGAGCCGCTCGCTGGCCGAGGCCACCGCCAGGTGCACGGCCGAGGCGCCGGCCGTGATGCTGCCGGACCTTGCGATCGCCACGATCAGACGCAGGTCCTGAGAGTCGAAACGGACCATCTTGCACCGCCCTCCGTGAGCTTTCGGCGGACCCGAAAGCCGCGCTCGATATTTCCAGATTGTGACCGCCCCATGCGCTGGCCATTATATCGGCCAGGCCCGCCCCGAACGTCATTGCAGCAGCGGAGGCAGGGATTCATAACGCTGGAATGAGGAGACAACGATGGTGCGCTTGCGCGAGATGACAACCCTTCCCGTGGCGCTGGCCGTGTGGGCCTGTGCCATGCCGGCGCAGGCGCAGACCTACCCCGACAAGCCGGTGCACCTGGTGGTGGCGTTTCCGCCGGGCGGGGGCGCCGATACGGTGTCCCGGCTTATCGGCCAGAAACTCGCCGCCGAGCTGGGCCAGCCCGTCATCATCGAGAACCGTCCGGGGGCAGGCGGGGCCATCGGCTCCGACTTTGTCGGCAAGGCCGCCGCCGATGGCTATACCCTGCTGGTCGGCCCGGCCAGCCATGTCATCGCCCCGAATTTCTTCAAGGTCAACGTCGATCCGGTCAAGGGCTTCACGCCCATCACCCAGATGATCAGCGCCTCGATCGTGCTGGCCGCTTCGGGCAAGCGTCCCGAAGCCTCGCTGGAGGCGTTCGTGGCCAACGTCAAGGACACGCCGGCGCTGGGCACGATTGCCAGTGCGGGGGTCGGCACGGTGTTTCACCTGTCGGGCGCCCGCCTGGCCGGTGAGCTGGGCGTCGGCCTGCAGCATGTGGCGTACCGGGGTGGCGGCCCGGCCGTCATCGATCTGGTGGCCGGGCAGGTTCCCATCATGATCGACACTTATTTCACGTTCCGGCCCTTCATCGAAAGCGGCAAGGTCAAGGCCTGGGCCACGCTGGGCGAGCGCCGCTCCCCCTTGTTGCCCGACGTGCCGACGATGGCCGAGCTGGGCTATCCCGAGGTGGTGGCTGACAACTGGTACGGCCTGTTTGCGCCGGCCGGCACCCCTGAGCCCATCGTCCGCCTGCTTGCCGACAAGACCCGCACGGTGCTGCAGCAGCCCGACACCATTGCCAAGCTGGCCGAGCAGGGCGCGGTGCCGGTGGCCAGTTCGCCGCAAGAATTTGCCGACTTCGTGCAGAACGAGTCGCGCCGCTGGGCCGAGGTGGTGCGTACCCACCAGATCAAGGCCGAATAAGCCATTCCCTATCGACAGGAAAACCAAGATGAAAGACACGCATCAACTCTCCAAAGACGCCCTGATCCAGAACGCCATTGCCGCGATGGAGAAGAATTTCGCCGACAGCCCCGAGTGGACGGTGCGTCAGAAGCTGGCGCTGCTGTGCCGCATGATCTGTGCCTGCGGCCATGACTCGGGCATGTCCGGGCAGATTTCGGTGCGCGGCGAACAGCCGGGCACTTATTACACCCAGCAGTTCGGCATCGGCATGGACGAGGCCACCGCCAGCAACCTCCTGCTGGTGGACGAAGACCTCAATGTGCTGGAAGGCGAGGGCATGGCCAACGCGGCCAACCGCTTTCACATCTGGATCTACCGCGAAAAGCCCCGGGTCAATTGCATCATCCACACCCATCCCTTCCACGTGGTGGCCCTGTCGCACCTGGAGGTGCCGCTGGAGGTCTCCTGCATGGATTCGGCCGTGCTGTACGACAACTGTGCCTTCCTGCCGCACTGGCCGGGCGTGCCGGTCGGCAACGAGGAAGGGGAGCTGATCGCCGAGGCGCTGGGCGACAAGAAGGCCATCCTGCTGGCCCACCACGGTCAGTTGGTCGCCACCGACACGCTCGAAGAGGCCTATGTGCTGGCCCATCAGATCGAGCGCGCGGCCCGCCTGCAACTGGTGGCCATGGCGGCGGGCACGCTCAAGCCCATCGATCCCGAGCTGGGGCGCGAAGCGCGCGACTGGATCCTCACGCCCAAGCGTTCCAAGCGTACCTTCGAGTACTACGCGCGCAAAGTGCTGGCAGGTGGCGATGCCTGCCTGAAGTAGCCTCGGGCTCAGGCCGCACCCTCCAGGAAAAGCGCCAGCACCGTGTCGAATTCCTGGCGCAGGTCGAGGGCAGGGGTGCTCAGCCAGCGCATCAGCGCCCCGAGATAGAGATAGTGGAAGTAGATCGCCAGCTGCCCGGGCGGGCGCTGGGCGCGCAGCTCGCCGCGCGCCTGGGCGGCAGCGATCAGCGCCGCCCAGGCACTGACCAGCCCGTGGCCGTCATCCTTGGCGCCCGGATCGAAGCTCGCAAATTTGTGCCGGATGTAGGGC
>JAEWJD010000388.1 GCA_023386765.1 Pseudomonadota bacterium
CCGCCCCGCGGCGCTGCTTCTCCAGAAAGTCGATGACGGAATTGTAGGCCGCTTCAGGCTTTTTTCTGGCTGCGGGCGCGCAGCAGTTCGTCGAGCACCAGCAGCACTGCACCGCAGGTGATGGCGACATCGGCGATGTTGAAAGCCGGGTAATACCAGTTGTCCCAGTAAAAAAGCAGGAAATCGACCACGTGGCCATAGACCACGCGGTCGATCACGTTGCCCAGCGCGCCGCCCAGGATCAGGGTGAGCGCCAGCCGGAAGCGCGGCTGGTCCGGCGTGCGGCGCAAAAACCACAGGATCACCGCCGATGCCACCAGGCCGAGCCCGGTGAACAGCCAGCGCTGCCAGCCTTCTTCGCTGGCCAGGAAGCTGAAGGCAGCCCCCCGGTTGTAAAGCAGCGTGAAGTCGAAGAAGGGCAGGATGGGCAGGCGCTCGCCATAGGAGAACGCCGTGTTGAAGTAGACCTTGGTGATCTGGTCCAGCACGATGATCAACAGGGCCAGCGCCAGGGCGCCGCCCAGTTTCCCCTTGGCCTTGGGCACGGCTTGCGTCATGGTCAGGCCTTGTCGCGCGATTCGCCGCTGCCGAACAGGTTGCTGACGCAGCGGCCGCAGATCTCGGGATGATCGGCGTCCTGGCCCACGTCGGCGCGCCAATGCCAGCAGCGCTCGCACTTCTTGTGGCCCGAAGGCACGATCTCGATATCCAGTTCGCCGGCCCGTTCATGCAGCGTGGCACGCGAGACGATGAACACGAAACGCAGATCATCGCCCAGGCTGGCCAGCAGGGCATGCTCTTCGCCACTGGCGTAGAGGTCGACCTCGGCTTGCAGCGATGAACCAATGCCACCGGCACTGCGCACGGCTTCCAGGCGCCGCATGACTTCGGCACGGATGCCACGCAGGCGCGTCCAGCGCGCGGCCAGTTCGGCCTCGTCGGCATAGGGCGGCAGCTGGTGGAAGACGTCGGTGAAGATAGTCACGCGGGCGGCGTCGGCCTGGTGTTGCAGGGCCGAGTCCACCAGGATCTTCCAGGCTTCCTCGGCGGTGAACGACAGGATGGGCGCCATCAGCTTGAGCAGCGCCTGGGTGATCTGCAGCAAGGCCGTCTGGGCACTGCGGCGGGCAAGGCTGCCGGGGGCCGTGGTGTACAGGCGATCCTTCAGGACATCCAGGTAGAAGGCACCCAGATCTTCCGAGCAGAAGGTCTGCAGGCGGGCGACCGCCGGATGGAAGTCGTAGCGTTCGTAGCAGGCCAGCACTTCGGCCTGCATCTGCGCGGTCATCACCAGCGCGTAGCGATCGATCTCGAGCAGATCGCCGAAAGGCACGCTCTGGTTGACGCCATCGAAGTCAGCCAGGTTGGCCAACAGGAAACGCAGCGTGTTGCGGATGCGGCGATAGCCTTCGACGACGCGCTTGAGGATCTCATCGGAGATGGACAGCTCGCCCGAATAGTCGGTCGAGGCGACCCACAGGCGCAGGATTTCGGCGCCCAGGGTATCGGAGACCTTCTGCGGCACCATCACGTTGCCGACCGACTTGCTCATCTTGCGGCCCTGGCCATCGACCACGAAGCCGTGGGTCAGCAGCCCCTTGTAGGGCGGCTGGCCGTAAAGCATGCAGCCAGTCAGCAGCGACGAATGGAACCAGCCGCGGTGCTGGTCGGAGCCCTCCAGGTAGAGGTCGGCCGGCCAGCCCAGTTCGGCGCCGTGCGACCCCTTGAGGGCACGGTCCTTGCCTCCCAGCACAGTGGCGTGGGTGCTGCCCGAGTCGAACCAGACGTCCAGGGTGTCACGGTTCTTTTCGTAGAGGTCGGCGTCGTCGCCCAGCAACTCGCGAGGATCCAGGGATTGCCAGGCCTCGATACCGTGTTGTTCGACGCGTTGCGCGATCTGCTCCAGCAACTCGACGGTGCGCGGATGCAGCTCGCCGGTTTCCTTGTGCACGAAGAAGGCCATCGGCACGCCCCATTGGCGTTGGCGCGACAGCGTCCAGTCAGGCCGGTTGGCGATCATGGCGTGCAGGCGGGCACGGCCCCAGGCCGGATAGAAGGCCGTTGCCTCGATGCCGGCCAGCGCCGACTCGCGCAACGTCGGGCCGTCATCGACGGGCGTGACGTCCATGCCCGCGAACCATTGGCTGGTGGCACGGTAGATGATGGGCGTCTTGTGGCGCCAGCAGTGCATGTAGCTGTGCGGCAGCTTCTGTACCAGCATCAGCGAACCGGCCAGCTTGAGGGCTTCGACGATCTTGGGGTTGGCATCCCAGATCGACAGGCCGCCGAACAGCGGCAGGCTGGATGCGTATTTGCCGTCGCCCATCACCGGGCTCAGGATGTCGGCGTCGGACAGGCCGTGTGCCTTGCACGAGACAAAGTCTTCGATGCCGTAGGCAGGGGCCGAGTGGACCACGCCGGTGCCGGCGTCCAGGGTGACGTAGTCGCCCAGGTAGATCGGCGCGGTGCGTTGATAGCCTTCGGCGGCCTGGGCCAGCGGGTGCGTGAAGCGCAGGCCGGCGAGCTTTTCGCCGCTCGTGGTGGCGATGACCTCGCCTTCCAGGCCCCAGGCCTTCATGCAGGCCTCGACGCGTTCGGTGGCGATCAGCACCAGCGGACCGTGCACCGGGGTGGGCGTCACGCGCACCAGGGCATATTCGATCTCGGGGTGGACGTTGAGCGCCTGGTTCGACGGAATGGTCCAGGGCGTGGTCGTCCAGATGACGATGGCACCGTCATCAATGGCGTTCAGGCCGAAGGCCTGCGCCACGGCGGCCTTGTCGGCGAAGGGGAAGGCCACGTCGATGGCCGGGTCGACCCGGTCGGCGTACTCGACCTCGGCTTCGGCCAGCGCCGAACCGCAATCTAAGCACCAGTTGACCGGCTTCAGGCCACGGAACACATAGCCTTTTTCCAGGATGCGGGCCAATACGCGGATCTCGTCGGCCTCGTTGCTGAAATTCATCGTCAGGTAGGGACGGTCCCAGTCGCCCAGCACGCCCAGGCGCTTGAAGTCGTCGCGCTGGCGGTCGATCTGCTCGAGCGCATAGGCGCGTGCCTTGGACTGCACCTCGGTCACCGGCAGGTTCTTGCCGAATTTCTTCTCGATCTGGATTTCGATGGGCATGCCATGGCAGTCCCAGCCCGGCACGTAGGGCGCATCAAAGCCAGCCATGTTGCGGCTCTTGACGATGATGTCCTTCAGGATCTTGTTGACCGCGTGCCCGATGTGGATGTCGCCGTTCGCATAGGGCGGGCCATCATGCAGGATGAAGCGCGGGCGGCCTTGGCTGGCGGCGCGGATCTCCTGGTAGATGCGTTTTTCTTCCCATTGTTGCACCCAGGCGGGCTCGCGCTTGGCGAGGTCGCCCCGCATGGGGAAGGGGGTATCGGGCAGGTTGAGGGTCTTTTTATAGTCCATGAACGGCAAAATAGGCGCGCGCGTTTCGCGCGTC
>JAEWJD010000413.1 GCA_023386765.1 Pseudomonadota bacterium
GGAGGCGGCGTCCGGGCCGCTGGCGGCCCGGGTAGCGTCAGGTCATGCCGGCCATGTTGCCCAGCACGGCCTCGACTTGGCGGGCGTGGCGCAGCAGGCGGGCATCTTCTTTCTGGAAGCCGACCAGCTGCACGGCCAGGGGCAGGCCTTCAGGACTGCGGCCCACGGGAAGCGAAATCGAGGGATTGTGCAGCAGCGACCAGGCGCGGATGAAAACCGAACTGCCGGTGCTGGAGGCCGGGGTAGCCACGCCCAGGGTGGCCGGCATGAGGATGGCGTCGACCTCCCGGGCAATGTCGTGGAATTGCCGGCGGCAGGCATCGGCGGCATCCAGCGCGGCGGCGTAGTCGGCGTCGCTGTAGGTCGCGCCCAGATCCAGATAGGCCAGCAGTTCCGGATCGCACAGGGCGGCATGGTCGCGACGGATGGCGGCGTATTCGCGCGCCAAGTCATAGGCAATGATGACGTCCTGGATTTCACCGATGTTTTCGTAGGCCTGTGGCATCGAGAGCGTCTGCAAGGACACGCCGGCGTGCGCCAGGCGCTGCAGGCTGTCTTCGAAGACAGCCTGCGCGGCCGGTTCGGCCGTGGGCCAGTCGCGTGGGCGCCAGATGCCCAGCCGCAGCGCTCCCGGCTCCTGGGGAGAAGGCAGAAAGCGCGGGTCGCCGGCAAAGGCGTGCATGAAGAGCTGGGCATCCTCGACCGAACGGCACAAGGGGCCGATGACGTCCAGCGCACGTGAGTAGCTGCGTATGCCGACATAGGGGATCGCATCGAGCGTGGGCTTGAAGCCGACCGCCCCGCAGAACGAGGCTGGCCGCAGGATGGAGCCCGCCGTCTGGGTGCCGATCGACAGCGGCGCCATGAAGTCGGCCACCGCCGCACCCGAACCGGCCGAGGAGGCGGCCGGGCTGCGACTGAGGTCGTGCGGATTGCGGCAAGGCCCCGGCAGCATGATGGCGTGACGCGACACCGTGTTCTTGCCCAGCAGCACGAAGCCTTGCTGGCGTGCCCGCGTGACCACGGGGGCATCGGCGGCCGGCTGGCGGTGGGAGAAAATCTCGGGTTCGCCCAGTTCGGTGGGCATGTCGGCGGTGTCGATGGTGTCCTTGATGCCGATGGGGGCTCCCTCGTAGCGGCCCCGACGGCCCCGGCGATCAATGTCGCGCGCCTGCGCCAGCGCGGCATCGCCCGCGACATGGACCCAGGCCTTGACCTGGTCATTGCGCTGGGCGATGCGTTCGAGGCAGGCCTGGGTCCAGGCTTCGGCGCTGAGGGTGCCCTGCTCCAGGGCCCGCAGGCCTTCGGCCAGGGTCAGGTGGGCCCGTTCGGACGGTGCAGGCCGTCGCGTCGTCTTGCTTGCGGTCATGCGTGGTCTCCTTGCGTATGCGGGTGTTGCCCGATGTAGAGCTCCGCCATTTCTTCGTTGGCCAACAGATTGGGGCCGGTATCGGTCAGCACGATGCGCCCGGAATCGAGGATGTAGCCCCGATCGCTGAAGGCCAGCGCCTGGCGGGCGCGCTGTTCCACCATGAGCACGGCGATATCCAGTGTGGGCAGGCGCTGTACTTCTTCGAAGACCTGGCTGGTCAGGGCGGGGGACAGGGCCGCAGACGGTTCGTCGAGCAGGATCATGCGCGGCGAGGGCATGAGGGCGCGCGCGAAGGCCAGCTGCTGGCGTTCACCGCCCGACAGGTTGGCCGCCTGGGTGCGCCGGCGCCGCGCCAGGGCCGGGAACAGATCGAACATTTCCTCCATGCGCCGACGCGCATCGCTGACATGCTCGACCACCTGCAGGTTTTCGAGCACGGTCAATTCGCCAAAGACGTTCTGGACCTGGGGCACGTACGAAATGCCGATGCGCACGCGTTCTTCCACGGCCAGCCGCCGCAGATCGCGGCCGTCGAACGAAAGCACGCCGGACAGGCGAGGCAGCAGGCCCATCACGGCCTTGATCAGCGTGGACTTGCCAGCGCCGTTGGTGCCCGCGATGGTGACGATTTCACGCGGCGCCACGTACAGATCGATGCCGCTGACGATATCGACATCGCCATAGCCGCCGGCCATCTTCTCGATGGTCAGCAAGGGGGGGCAAGCAGGGGTGGCACTCATATCACTCCTCCCATGTAGGCTTCGCGCACGGCTTCCTGGGCCAGGACGTCGCGCGGTTTGCCCTCGGCGATGACCTTGCCGCGATCCATGACATACATGCGCGGCACGATGCGTGCCAGTTCTTCGAGGTTGTGTTCGATGATGAGCACGCTCATGCCGCGCTGGTTGAGTTCGACGATGCGCTCGGAGAGCTCGCCGATGAGCACCGGATT
The DNA here is from genome assembly GCA_023386765.1 of Pseudomonadota bacterium. GTDB lineage: Bacteria > Pseudomonadota > Gammaproteobacteria > Burkholderiales > Burkholderiaceae_B > Bordetella. The sequence continues at coordinate 2,325 of JAEWJD010000413.1, forward strand.
GACCCCGGCAAAGGGCTCGTCGAGCATGATGCAGCGCGGCTCCAGCATGAGCAGGCGGCCCAGCTCGAGCAGCTTCTTCTGGCCTCCCGACAACTTGCCGGCAGGCGTGTCGGCCACCCGGGAGAGGTTCAGGAACTGCAGCAGCTCGTGGGCGCGTTCGGCCACGCGGGCCTCCTCCTGGCGCACCTGGCCGGGGGCGAAGAACACCGACAGCAGTTTCTCGCCGCGCGCATCGGGGGCCGCGGCCATCATGTTGGCCATTACCGACAGTTGCGAGAATTCGCGCGGGACCTGGAAGGTGCGCGCCAGGCCCTGGCGCACCCGGGTGTGCACTGCCATGTGCGAGATGTCGCGCCCGTCGAAGCGCACGGATCCGGCCCGCATGGGCACGTAGCCGGTGATGACGGAGAACAGCGTGCTCTTGCCGGCGCCGTTGGTGCCGATCAGGCCCAGCAGTTCGCCCTGGCGCAGCTCGACGCTGACGTCATCCAGGGCCAGCATGCCGCCGAAGCCTGCGCTGATGTTTTTGACTGTCAAAAGGCTCATGTGGACTTCCTCGCCTTGGTTCCCAATATCCCCTGAGGGCGATACAGCACGATGAGGATCAGCGCCATGCCGATGACCCAGATGCGCACGCTTGCCATCTGCACCTCGGAGATCCCGTCGACGAAATCACGCACGAAGCGCGAGCCCTCGAGAAATCCCACCATGATGACGGTGCCCAGCGCCACGCCCGGCAGGCGGTTGGCGCCGCCCACGAAGATCGCGATCCAGATGTAGAAGGTGATCAACGGCACGAACTGCTCGGGGCTCAGGAAGGTGAGGTAGTGCGCGAGAAACGCGCCCGCCAGCCCGGCCAGCCCCGCGCCCAGCATGAGCGAGCGGGTTTTGAAGCGCGCCGGGTCCTTGCCCAGGGCGCGAACCGCCACCTCGTTGTCGCGCACGGCCTCGATGACGCGCCCGAAGGGGCTTTTGACCACCCGCGTGACGATCCAGAAGACGATGCCATTGACCAGCAGCAGCGTGAGCATGATGGCCAGGTCGATCTGGCCGGCCGGCAGCCACCCCTCGAACATGCGCGGGATGCCGGGCAGGCCGTGCATGCCCCGGGTGAGCCATTCCTCGCTTTGCAGCATCATGCGCACCGACTCCGAGAAGCCGAGCGTGATGATGGCCAGGTAGTCGCTGCCCAGCCGCAAGGCCACCATGCCCAGCGGCCAGGCCGCCAGCGCGGTGATCAGGGTGGCGCTCAGCATGGCCAGGGGGATGGGCAGGCCCTGGATGGACAGC
>JAEWJD010000219.1 GCA_023386765.1 Pseudomonadota bacterium
CGTGGGCGAGGCTGGCGGCGGTCTGTTCGGTGCTCTGGCCCAGGGTGTCGGCGGCCTGCTGCAGGCGCTCCCCGGCCTGGGTCAGCAAGTGGTCGGCCCGGGTGTCAAAGCCCTGGGTGAACTGTTCCAGCGTGCCGCGCAGGTCCTGGTTGAGGTCCTGGTGGGCGGCCTGTTGCGCAGCGAGCGCATGGGCGAGGCTGGCGGCGGTCTGTTCGGTGCTCTGGCCCAGGGTGTCGGCGGCCTGCTGCAGGCGTACCCCGGCCTGGGTCAGCAAGTGCTCGGCCCGGGAGTCAAAGCCCTGGGTGAATTGTTCCAGCGTGCCGCGCAGGTCCTGGTTGAGGCCCTGGTGGGCGGCCTGTTGCGCAGCGAGTGCGTGGGCGAGGCTGGCGGCGGTCTGCTCGGTGCTCTGGCCCAGGGTGTCGGCAGCTTGCTGCAGGCGTGCACCGGCCTGGGTCAGCAGTTGCTCCGCGCGGGCGTCGAAGCTGCTGGCGAATTGTTCCAACGTGCCTTGCAGCGACTGCTGCAGGTTCTGGTTGCTCTGTTGTTGCTGGGCCAGGGCCTGGTTCCAGCTCTCTGCCGTCTGGCTGGCACTGCCTTGCAGGGTGTCGGCGGCCTCGCGCAAGGTGCCGCCCAGCGCCTGGTTGAGCGCCCGGTTGGCCTGCTGTTGTTCTGCCAGGGCACTGCGCCATTGTTCCGCCAAGGTGGTGCTGGTCTGTTCGAGGCGGTTGGAGAGGTGCTCGAGCTGTTGCTGCATGGCTTGTGAGATGGACTCGCGCCAGGCGGTGCTTTCCTGTGCCAGGGTCTGCATGGCGTGGGCCACGGCTGGCTGGATGGCGGTGCCGGCAGCCTGGGCGCTTTCGGTCACGCTGTGCGTCAGGGCGTTCTGCACCGAGTCGGCCAGCCGTCCATACACGGCTTCGGTCTTGCCGTGAAACGCGTCCTGCCCGGCCTGCAGGCGCTCATTGAGCGCCTGGCTCTGTCGTTCCATGCGCTCCATCATGGCCTGCAGACGCTCGGCCACCACCGGCAGGCTGTCGGCCTGAGCGCGCATCAATTGCAGATTCTCGGCGCGTTGGTGCGCCTGCGAAAAAGCATGCAGGCTGCTTGCGGCAGCGGTGTCCAGAGATTGGCTGGCCTGCAGCCGCGCACGCCGGCACAGGGCCGACAGCAGCCCCAGCATGGCCGAGGCCGCCACCCCGGCCACCGAGGTGCCGAAGGCAAAGCCCAGCCCCTTGACCGGCGCGGCCAGCGATGCCCGCATGGCTTGCAGGTCGGTCGAGCCGTCCAGGGCGAGGGCAGTGCCGCGCAGGGTGGCGACCATGCCCAGAAAAGTGCCCAGCATGCCCAGCAGCACCAGCAAGCCGACCAGGTAGGGGGCCAGCGCCGGACCGGGCAGGCTGCCGCGCGCGCCTTCGACGCGCAGGCGCACGGCGGTGCGCAGGCCGGCCGGCACACGTGCGATCCAGTCATCCAGCGTGGCCACAGGGGTGGACAGGGATTGCAAGGCCTGTATCAGGCCCCGGGTGGCCTGGTGATAGCGGGTTAGCTCGATGGCGCCTGCCAGATAGCAAACCCCGATCAGTACGGTGACGGCCAGGGCCAGGGGGTTGGTGCCGACATAGCCGGCGCCGATCCAGACGATGGCGGCCAGGCCGGCGAGAAAGACGATCAGATGAAGAAGGCGATTCATAACGTCCTGGTTAGCGGGAGCGAAGGGCAGCCAGCAGACCTTCGACCGGTTGTAGCCGAACTTCCAGTTCGGCCAGCAAAACGCTTTGCATATCCTTGCGGAACGCATCGAGCCAGGCCGGGCCGGACTCGGCGTGCGCCTGGCGCAGACGCACGAAATGGCTTTCGAGCAGGGCAGGCACGCTGGCGAAGAGGGCCCGTTCACGCACCAGCAGGCCCCGCTCCATGATGGCATCCAGCATGGCCAGGCGCGTCAGCTCGGGCGTGGTCGAGGCCAGGGTGGCGCGCAGCCGGGTGCGCAGATTGCCGATGCGCGTTTCCATGGTCTGCTGCAGGGCCAGGTACTGCTGCCGGTAGGTTTTGTAATCATCCTCGGCGGGGCTGTCCTGCGGCCGCAGGGGCGAGGGGCCGCGCTGGGCAATGTCGCGTGCAATGGCATTGGACAGGCCGGCGCGCAGCAATACCAGGTCGCGTTCCTGGACCCGGTCCAGGCGAGCCTGGCCCGGTACGGGTTTGCTTTTGAGCGCCGCCGCCAGGGCGAGCCCGTCGGTCCAGCCCAGCCATTGGCTGAGGCGGTCCGAGAGGCCTTGTCCGGATTCGGGAGCGTCGGCACAGGTCAGGCGGGTCAACAGGCGGATAAAAGCCGGCCCGCCGACGCCTGCGCGCCGGGGCGATTGCACCATGCAGCAGAACCAAAAAGCCAGCAGTTTACACGCGCGGGCCTGTCATCTCCCCAGGGAGTGTAACGGTCTGGAAACAAATGGATGGGCCGGTGCGCGGCTGGCGTTCAGCGGTGGATTTCCACCTGGGCGCGTTGCAGGTCGTGGCGGGCCTCGTCGAGCTTGCGCTGGGCCTTGGCGATGTCGCGGCTTTTGCCCTTGGCCTGCTTCTCAGCGAGCTCCTGTTCGCGCTCCTGGACCTTGGCCCGGGCCCGGTCCACATCGCGCTCGCGCTCATGCTGCAACTGGCCGTCATCGCAGTGGCGCGCGTTGTCGCGGGCCCGTTCCAGGCCCCGTACGCGATGCGTGTTGCCGGACTCGCGCGCATAGTTCAGTTCACGTTCGATGGCCTGCTGCTTGGCGGCGCAGCCTCGTACGACTTCGCGCGCCTGGGCGGGCTGGGCCAGCCAGACGCTCAGGCCCAAGGCAAGCGCGAGAGGGAGATAACGGGCACGGTTCATGCGGCATTCTCCAGGCAATGAGGAAGGTTCAGGATAACGGTTCAGGACGAGTCCTGGGCCGGTGTTGTATTTACGCTGAAAAAAGCTCGCTTACTTGGGTAAACCCGTATGCTCTTTTAGAATCGTTCGACAGGCATGCCGTCATGCCGTTTCTTCCACTACCGCCAAGGGAGGCTCGAGATGCAGTTCTTAGCCCACCCGCGCGTCACACCGCGACACTGCTAAGTCGTCGCCCGCGCGGACTTCGCGCCCGGCTCATGCCAGGCGTGGAAGCCCGTGCTCGCCTTCAGCTTTTTTCCGCTGATCTCTGATTTCCGTGCCAGCCGGCACGGCCGTCATCTGTATCCTCTTTTTTGCGCGCTGGCGTTCGCGCCGGCCTATGTATATGGCTCAAATCCATAAGAAACCTCGTAGCCAGGCGTTTCGTGACGTCCTCGGCTTCTCCTTGCGTCATTGGGTCAGGCAACCCTGGCGGCTGGCCGCCGTGGCCCTGCTGGCCTTGTTGTCCGCGGTGGCCGACGTGCTCACGCCGATGTATGCCGGGCGCCTGGTGGACGCGGTGGCCTCGGGCGCGCCGTCCGATCAGACGGCGGTTCAGGCGGCCCTGACCGCCTTCTGGCTGTTGGTGGCGTTGGGCGTGGCGGGTACGTTGCTGCGCCAGGGGGCGTTTCTCAACAGCCTGCCTTTCACCTTGAACATGATGCGCGGCATGGCCAATGAGTCCTTCCTGCGGGTGCAGCGTCTGTCTTCCGATTGGCATGCCAATAACTTCGCCGGCTCGACCGTGCGCAAGGTGACGCGCGGCATGTGGGCGGTGGACCTGCTCAACGACACCCTGCTGACCGCATTGCTGCCGTCGGTGGTGATGTTGCTGGGGGCGACCCTGGTGCTGGGCATGAACTGGCCGTTGATGGGCCTGGTCGTCGGCCTGGGCGCGGCGCTCTACATTGCCGTGACCCTTACGCTGATGCTCAAGCTGGTCGCGCCCGCGGCGCGCCTGTCCAATGCCTGGGACACCCGCATGGGAGGGGCGCTGGCCGACGCCGTGGGGTGCAATGCCGTGGTCAAGGCCTTCGGTGCCGAGGCGCGTGAAGAGGCCCGCCTCAAACGCGTCATCGAAAAATGGCGTGGCCGCACCCTGCGTGCCTGGCGCCGCATCACCTTCAACGGTTCGATCCAGGGACTGATGATGACGGGCCTGCAGACGGCCATGATGGGCGCATCGCTCTATCTGTGGATGGCGGATCGCGCCAGCGTGGGGGACATTACCTTCGCCATGACCATGTTCTTTGTGCTCAAGGGCTATCTGCGCGAAGTCGGCATGGACCTGCGCAACCTGCAGCGCTCGGTCAATGACATGGAAGAACTGGTGGCGTTGCATGCCTTGCCGCTGGGTGTGGATGACGCGCCGGGCGCGCGCGCGATTCAGGTCACGCAGGGGGATATCCGCTTCGAGGACGTCACCTTCCGCTATGACGCCCAGCGCAAGCCGCTCTACCGGCACTTCTCGATGCACATCGCCCCGGGCGAGCGCATCGGGCTGGTGGGGCACTCGGGCTCGGGCAAGACCACGTTCATCAAGCTGATCCAGCGCCTGTACGACCTCGACGAGGGGCGCATCCTCATCGATGGGCAGGATATTGCCCTGGTACGCCAGGCCAGCTTGCGCCAACAGATCGCCATCGTGCAGCAGGAGCCCATCCTGTTTCACCGTTCGTTGGCCGAGAACATCGCCTATGCGCGCCCGGATGCCTCGCGTGCCGAGATCGAGGAAGCGGCCCGCCAGGCCAGTGCGCATGACTTCATCATGGCCTTGCCCAAAGGCTATGAAACCCTGGTGGGTGAACGCGGCGTGAAACTCTCCGGTGGCGAGCGTCAGCGGGTGGCGATCGCGCGCGCTTTCCTGGCCGATGCGCCGATCCTCATCCTGGACGAGGCGACTTCCAGCCTGGACAGTGAAAGCGAGGTGCTGATCCAGCAGGCGATGGGCCGGCTGATGCAGCGCCGTACCACGTTGGTGGTGGCGCACCGCCTGTCGACCGTGCGTGCCCTGGACCGCCTGCTGGTCATGGACCGCGGGCGCGTGATCGAGGAGGGCAGCCATGACGCCTTGATCCGCCGTGAGGGCGGTGTCTACCGGCGGCTGTTCGAGCGTCAGGCGCTGGAGCTCACGCGCGGCCTGCAAGACACGCCTCAGCCCGGCTAGACCGGCAGGGGTTGACGCGACGCAATTGCGTTGCATCAACCCCTGAGGTAAGTTTGGCTGATTCCTTTTCTGGCCAGTGCAATGGGAGCCGTCATGACCCGGCAAGTCGCCGCAATGCAAGAACCTCGTTCCGCCACCCCTCGCCGAGCGCGCCACAAGCGTCTGGCAGCCATGGTGTGCGCCGCGCTTTTCTGCGCTCCGCTGATCGCGCAGGCCTGCACCCGCGTGGTGTATCTCGGTCCGCAGGGCAACATCATGACCGCCCGCTCGATGGACTGGAAGGTCGATACCGGCACCAACCTCTGGATCTTTCCGCGAGGCATGGTCCGCAACGGCGCCGGCGGGCCCGGCACGCCCGAATGGACGGCCAAGTACGGCAGTGTCATCGCGTCCGGCTATGACCTGGCCACCACCGATGGCGTGAACGAGGCCGGTCTGGTTGCCAACCTGCTGTGGTTGGTTGAGTCCGAGTACCCCAAGGACACTTCCGACAAGCCGCCGCTGTCGCTGGCGCTCTGGGCGCAGTACATGCTGGATAACTTCGGCAGCGTCAAGGAGGCGGTCGAGGCGCTTGAAAAAGAGCCTTTCGTCATCGTGACCGACAACGTGCCGGGCGAAGAGCGGCTGGCGACCCTGCACCTGTCGTTGTCCGACAAAAGCGGCGACAGCGCCATCGTCGAGTACATCGGTGGCAAGCAGGTGATCCATCACTCGCGGGAATATCAGGTGATGACCAACTCGCCGGTTTTCTCGCAGCAACTGGCCCAGGAAAGCTACTGGCGCGATATCGGCGGCACCGTGGTGCTGCCCGGCACCAACCGTTCGGCCGACCGCTTCGCGCGGGCCACGTTCTACGTCAACGCCGTGCCCAAGGTCGAGAATCCCGACCTGGCCCTGGCCAGCGTGTTCAGCGTGATCCGCAAC
>JAEWJD010000422.1 GCA_023386765.1 Pseudomonadota bacterium
TCGTTGCTGTGGCGTTCGATATAGACGGCAGGTGCCTCGACGCGCAGGTGCAGGGCCGTACGGCCGCTGCCGCCCGACTGTGCCGACAAGCTGGTAGAAGGCAAGCGCCCAGCCAAGGCCGCGGGCAGGCCTGCGGTCGGGGCTGCCTCGGGATGGCCCAGGTGCCAGCCCTGAGCGTAGCGGATGCCCAACTCGGCCACGGTCTGCAGGTCTTCCTGGGTTTCGATGCCCTCGGCAACCACCACGGCCTTCAATTGATGGGCGATGGCCAACAGCGCGCGCAGCAAGGCAAGCCGATTTTCGTCACGGCTGATGTCACGAAAGAAATAGCGGTCTATCTTGACCAGATCAGGGCGCAGCTCCAGCCACAGGTGCAGGCTGGCGTGACCCACGCCATAGTCGTCCAGGGCGAGTTTCATGCCGCTCTGGCGCAGTACCTGCAGGGCTTGCCGCAGCTCGCTCAGATCTTCGTAGCGCGGGTCATGGTCGGTCAGCTCGATCACCACGCGTTCCGGCGGCATGCCGGTCCCGGCCAGCAGCCGGGTCGCCAGCTCGGTGCCGTGGCGCTGCCAGTAGGCCAGGATGGCGGCCCCGGACAGGTTCAGAAACAGCCGGCCTTGGCCTTGCTGGCGGGCATAGCCGCTGGCACCGGCCCGAAAACACTCCCATTCCAGTTCATTGCGCAGGCCCAGCCGGGTTGCCTCGGCGAACAGGGCATCGGGTAAGTGCAGCGGACTGTCCTCGGGACCCCGGATGAGGCTTTCGTGCCCGTGCAGGCGTGCCTGCCCCAGATCGACAACCGGTTGATAGCGGGGCTGCAGGTGGCGGCGTTGCAGTAGCCGCGGCAAAGTCGCGGCCGGGGAGGGGGCATCAAGCAAAGGCGTCATGCGTCGGGCGAGAGGAGCCGCCTGGGCGGCGGGATGCTCCATCATGAACGGGGTTTATGTCCGAAATGTTGCGATTTGTCATGTTTATTGACAGCTGGGGACAATCGCGCAGACAGATACAATGCTGGCATGTCTGCTGCCATTCCTTCTTCTCTGCGCCGCGTCGTGCTGGCCTCCAACAATCCCGGCAAACTGCGCGAATTCGCGGCCTTGTTTGCTCCCTTGGGCATCGAGCTGGTGCCTCAGGGCGAACTGGGTGTTTCCGAGGCCGACGAGCCCCACGTGACTTTTGTCGAAAATGCCCTGGCCAAGGCGCGCCACGCTAGTCGGGTGACCGGCCTGCCGGCTCTGGCCGACGATTCCGGTCTGTGCGTGCATGCCCTGGCCGGTGCGCCGGGTGTTTATTCGGCGCGTTACGCGCAGCGCGAGACCGGCGCGCCCAAGGGCGACGCCCAGAACAATGCCCTGTTGCTGGAACGCCTGCAAGGCCAGGGCGACCGACGCGCCTGGTACGTGGCGGTGCTGGCGTTGCTGCGCCACGCCGATGATCCCTGTCCGCTGTTGGGCGAAGGCCATTGGCACGGCGAGATCGCACACGCTGCCGCCGGCGAGCATGGTTTTGGCTACGACCCCTACTTCTATCTGCCCGATCTGGGTCAGACCGCCGCCCAAATGGCGCCGGAACAAAAGAATGCCGTCAGCCACCGCGCGCGTGCGCTGCGTGAGTTGATGGGCAAATTGCAAGCGCTCTAGCACGGTCCAGCATGGCCCTCATCATTCCCATTCAGCCCGCCGGCGCTGCGCCGGCCAAGCACCCGGTGCGCGTGCCGGCCGGCGCCACGCTGACCAGCCTGCCGCCGTTGTCGGTCTATGTGCATGTGCCCTGGTGCGTGCGCAAATGTCCCTATTGCGACTTCAATTCGCATGCCTCCCCTCAGCAGGGGATTCCCGAACGGGCCTATCTGGATGCGCTGCGCGCCGACCTGGAGCAGTCGGTCCCCTTGATCTGGGGCCGCCAGGTGATTTCGGTATTCATCGGCGGTGGCACGCCCAGCTTGCTGTCGGCCGCAGGGCTGGACGAACTGCTGGCAATGTTGCGGGCCTGCCTGAATCTGTTGCCCGACGCGGAAATCACCATGGAGGCCAACCCCGGTACGGCCGAGGCTGGCCGCTTCCGCGACTACGCCGCCAGTGGCGTGACCCGGCTTTCGCTCGGCATCCAGAGCTTTGACGACGCGCAGTTGCTGAAGCTGGGCCGTATTCACGATGCCGCGCAGGCACGCGCCGCGATCGAGATGGCCCAGGCCGCCGTCGGACGCGTCAACCTGGATCTGATGTTCGCCCTGCCTGGACAGGATCTGGCGGCTTGTCTGGCCGACTTGAACCAGGCGCTGGCCTTCGGCACCGAGCATCTGTCGATGTATCACCTGACGCTTGAGCCCAATACCGTCTTCGCCAAGTATCCGCCCGAGTTGCCCGACGATGACAGCAGTGCCCAGATGCAGGATGCGGTCGAGGAAGCACTCGCGCGGGCAGGTCTGCAGCGCTACGAGGTTTCCGCGTACGCGCGCCCGGGCGCACGCAGCCGCCACAACACCAATTACTGGGAGTTCGGCGACTACCTTGGGCTGGGGCCCGGAGCGCATGGCAAGCTGTCGTTTCACGACCGTATCCTGCGCCAGGCCAGGCACCGCAATCCCGAGTCCTGGATGACGCGCGCCATGGCCGGCGACGATAGCCACATCGCCGAGTCCGCCCAAGTGCAGCCCGATGCGCTGCCATTCGAGTTCATGCTCAATGCGCTGCGCCTGAAGGACGGCGTGGCAGCCACACTGTTTGCCGAACGCACGGGGTTGTCGCTGGCGACGATCGCGCACCAGCTTGAGGCGGCCCCCGCGCGCGGCCTGCTGGACGCCGATCCCACCCGCCTGCGGGCCACCCCGCTGGGCTGGCGCTTTCTCAATGACCTCCAGGAAATCTTTCTGTAATCGTTTGGCACCAAGATGGGGCGTTGCAGCCTCGCGACCTGCACCATTTTGGTGCTAAATTGAGGCGGTTCGGCGTTGCGTGGCGGGAAAACCCCTAGCCTTACCCGGGTGCGTACGTTGGCACGCTTATTGCTTAGGTACTGATGCTGCCGGTCGGGCGTGGTGCCCGTGACGCTATTACTCAATGGAGATGACATGGCAAGCCCCCAAGACGTTCTGAAAATGATTGCGGACAAC
>JAEWJD010000426.1 GCA_023386765.1 Pseudomonadota bacterium
CCGGGAAACCGCGCAACCAGGCAAACAGCGCGCAGGCGCCGCGACCCATCAGCCAGCCCGCCAGCCCGCCGCCCAGAAAGTGGAAGATGAAATCATTGAAGCCCGCCAGGGTCGAGATCTCGCCCGAGCCGCCCAGCGCGGCCAGCAGCACCGAATACAGGGCGATCGAGGCGGCGTCATTGAACAGGCTTTCGCCTTCGACCAGCGTGGTCAGCCGCTTGGGCGCACCCACCTCGCGGAAAATGCCGACCACGGCAGCCGGGTCGGTGGTCGCCACGATCGCGCCCAGCAGCAAGCACACCAGCAGGCTGTACGACGACACCGCGCTCACGGCCACCCCCACCACCAGAGTGCACACCACAACGGCCACGATGGCCATCATCAGGATGGGCCCGATGTCGTTCATCAGGCGCCGCACGTTCATCGACAAGGCCGTCTCGAACAGCAGCACCGGCAGAAACACCATCAGGAAAGTCTCGGAAGAAATCTCGAAACGCTCGATGGTGTCCAGCAGATCCCCCAGCACCGGCGGTGCCCAGCCGTGCAAATGGATGCCAATACCCAGCAAACAGCCGACAATAGCCAGAAGCACGGAATAGGGCAGGCCGAGGCGGCCAGCCAGGGGCGGCATGAAACAGACCAGGGTCAGAAGCCCGGCCAGGCCGAAAACAATGAATCCGATATCCATGCGAAAGCGCGCCAGCGCAGGAAGAGAAGCACAAAGAATAGCGTTTTTTCTCGGATTTACTTCTATATTTCCCACAGTTGGTTACGCCTGTGTCCGCAATCTCCTTCTATCCCGAGACCGATATTGGCTATGGTGTGACCTTTCCATCCTCAGTGGAGCCGCCTTTGTTCCCGACCGCTTCCCACATGGCCCGGCGTGACCAGCCTGCCCTGCTGCTGCAGCTGACCGACCCGCATCTCATGGCCGACCCACAGGCCCGGTTGCGCGACGTCTGCACCGACGCCAGCCTGCAGGCCGTGCTCGCGCTCACCCGCCAGCAGGAAGCCCGACCCGACCTGATGCTGCTGACCGGCGACCTCTCCCAGGATGGCAGCGTGGCGTCCTATCAGCGCCTGCACACCCTGCTGGGCGAGGCGGACTATCCGGTGCGCTGCCTGCCCGGCAACCACGACGATGCGGCGGCGCTGCGCCAGACACTGGGCGGCTGGGTCAGCCCGGTGTTCGATCTACCCGGCTGGCGGGTCGTCATGCTGGACTCCACCGTGGCCGGCGAAAACCTCGGCCACGTCAGCGCCGAGCAGCTCGACGTGCTGGATGAGGCCTTGCGCGGCGCCGGATCACGCCACGTCCTGCTGGCGCTGCACCACAATCTGGCGCGGGTTGATGGCAACTGGCATGACCCGATGATGGTGACCAACGCGGCCGACGTTTTTTCCCGCCTGCGCGCACATCCGCTCGCCCGCGTGGCACTGTGGGGCCACATCCACCAGGAATTCGATTGCCGGCACTACCATCTGCGGCTGCTCGGCACGCCTTCGACCTGCTTTCAGTTCCGGCTGGAAAACGGCCGCCACGCGATCGATCCGGCGACCCCCGGCTATCGCTGGATCAAGCTCTATGCAGATGGTTCGATTGCCACTGGCGTGCGCCGCCTGGCTGACTGGGCCAGGCTGCAGCCCGGCGCCATGCCAGCGCTGGACGTCGCGTAAAGACACAGCCTGCCGGCGCGCAGGCAAAAAAAAAGGGCACCCATATGCGTGGGGGCCCTTTGAAGCGTCCGTCCCATAGGGGAGGGGAAAGAGGAGAAGCCGGAACGGACGTCAAGACTGCAGGCTCGGAAAGCCAAACGCTGCGGTCTATGTTGATTAGTCAGTGCCGGCGCGCAGAAGTTTCGGGATAGCCCTCTTTCCGCGCAATTAGTTTGTATCCATTTGAATCCCTGGCCTGGGTGGGCGCCTGCTCACCGGGCAGGCGCCTGCATCCCGGCACGCGTCAGGCCGACAGGGCGCTGCGCATCTTCTTCAGCGCCGCCGCCTCGATCTGGCGGATGCGCTCGGCCGACACGCCGAACTCGGCGGCCAGCTCATGCAGGGTGCTGCCGCCGTCGTCTTGCAGCCAACGGGCTTCAACGATGCGGCGCGAACGGGGATCGAGACCCTGGATGGCATGGGTCAGGCCCTGGCTTTGCAAGGTTTCGCGCGCTTTGCGCTCAAGCACACGGGTGGGTTCTTCCCGGCACTCGTCGGACAGATAGGCGATGGGCGCATAGCCATCATCGTCATCGTCCTGGTTCTCCAGCGACAGGTCGCGTCCGGACATCCGGACTTCCATTTCGCTGACGTCTTCGGTGCGCACATTGAGTTCGCGGGCGATGTGGTCCACCTGTTCGGTGTCCAGGGTCTGCCCGTCCGGACGCATGCTGCGCAGATTGAAAAACAGCTTGCGCTGGGCCTTGGTGGTCGCCACCTTGACCAGCCGCCAGTTGCGAATGATGTACTCGTGGATCTCGGCCTTGATCCAATGCACGGCAAACGACACCAGGCGCACACCGCGCTCCGGGTCAAATCGCTTGACGGCTTTCATGAGACCGACGTTGCCTTCCTGGATCAGGTCGGCATGCGGCAGGCCATAGCCCAGGTACTGGCGGGCCACGGAAACCACCAACCGCAGGTGCGACAGCACCATTTCGCGGGCGGCTTCCAGATCGCCTTCATCGCGCAAGCGGCGCGCCAACGTGGATTCCTGCTCGGGCGACAGCATCGGCAGGCGGTTGACCGTCGAGATGTAGGCGTCGATCGTGCCCAGCGCACCCGGATTGGCAACCGCCAGGGCCAGGGTGTTGCCCGAGGGGATCAACGAAGAGCTGGCAGGATTCATAGTTGCGGCCTCCATGGGACGAGGGGAAACAGGTATCAGGTTGATGTTAGCACTCCGGTTGGTTGAGTGCTAATTCGACTCCTGCCTGGCGGCAGAGTTCCCCGGGATCCCGGGCGGCCGCAACTAATTTGCCCCCAATTATTTCAGGGCTGGGCCACCCGCTTGCCCACCAGCTCGATGGCCGGGGCCAGGCGATTGCTCAGGTCATGTGGCAGCGCCAGGTTGGCGACCGGGTGCATCAGCACCTCGACCCGCCCGTCGCGCTCGCGCACCAGGGCGCGCAGAGGCAGATCCAGCGCCACGTCGGGGGCCGCCAGCATCAGGGGAGTGCCGACCTTGGGGTTGCCGAAGATCAGCACCGTGGTGGGCGGCATTTTCAGGCCAGCCTGGGCGGCTGCGGCCGCGTGATCGACCTCGCCGAAGATCGTCATGCCCTGCGCGGTCAAGCCCTGGCGCAGCGAGGCCACGGTGTCGTCGAAATTGCGGGCGCTGTTGAACTTGACCAGGGCTTCGTGGGCCTGGGCCAAGCCGGCACCCAGGGCCAGGGTGAGGGCGGCCACCGCCAGGCCCAGGCGGGTCAGGGTTTTACGTGCAGGCAGGATGGGGATCGAGACAGGCATGGAACAACTCCGGTAGAAGCAAACCACGGGAAAGGGTTGCGTACCCAGAGGGTAGGAAAACGGCCCCGTCCTGCCTCGCAGTGAGCCAGCAAAGTAGACCAATCCCGCCGGCTACCAGCCCAGCCGCCTGAGCGCCTGGGTCGTGGCCGGGTCGGCAGGACGGATGAACAGCGCGCCGCGCGGATCGAACATCACCTCGTAACGGGCGCCGTCGATCAGGGGCATGTAGGCGGCGCTGCCGAAAGTGACGTCAACGAAGGGCAGCCAGTCGGGAACCCAGCGTTTGACCGCGCCGATGTCCGGCGCCGGCCAATCGTCCATGGCGTGCACGGAGCGCAGATCGCGTTGTTCGCGCTGGACATCCTGGTAGCGGCCGGACAGGCGCTCCAGCCGGTAGAGCGGCGGCGCGCCGGCGGCCAGGGCCGGCAGACGCCAGCGCACCACCTTGGCATCGATCTGCCACTGGTCGCCGTACAGGGTGTAGGTGCGCTCCGGCTGCCCCTCGCTGTCGGCGGTCAGCACGAACTGGTCCGGGCCTTGCTGGCGCACCTGCACGGTGGCCACGGGCAGGTCGCTGGTCAGCCGGTGGAACTGCACCAGTGACAGCGTCAGCAGCCCGCTGACACAGGCCAGCGCTGCCAGCAACAGACCGCAGAGACGGCGCAACGGGCGCAGCCGGAAGGTCTTGCGCCCGGTCTCGTTGCGCGGCCCCCCGCGTCCCAGCAACATGGCCAGGCCGAGCAGCAAGGCCACCAGCGCTGCCAGGGCGATCCACACAAAAGGCGTCAGCAAGTCGGTCACGGCGCGGGCTCCGTCGGGTCAGGGGGCAAGGCTGCGCCCAGTATAGGGCCGCCTTGCCCGCCTGCCTTAACGTAAACGCTCGGCGTGAAACCGGATGTGATCCGCCATGAAGGTGGAGATGAAGTAATAGCCGTGGTCGTAACCCTCGTGGCGTCGCAGGGTCAGAGGCTGGCCGGCCTGCACGCAGGCCTGCTCGAAGGCTTCCGGGTGCAGTTGCTCGGCCAGGAACTGGTCTGACATGCCCTGGTCGATCAGGATGCCCGCGGGATACGGCTGCTTCGCCTGGCGCATCAATTCGCTGGCGTCATGGGCGGCCCAGGCGTTGCGATCCTGGCCCAGATAGCCCGTGAAGGCCTTCTCGCCCCAGGGGCAGCGCAGCGGCGCGGCAATCGGTGCAAAGGCCGAAACGCTGGCCCAGCGGCCCGGATGGCGCAATGCCAGGGTCAGCGCGCCATGCCCGCCCATGGAGTGCCCGAAGATGCCAGCGCGCCGGGCATCGCCCGGCAGCGCCGTGGTGACCAGGTCGAACAACTCCCGGGCCAGGTAGCTTTCCATGCGGTAATGCTGGCGAAAGCCCTCGGTCTGCGCGTCCAGGTAGAAACCTGCCCCGACGCCGAAATCCCAATGCTCGCTTTCGCCCGGCGCACCGGCGCCGCGCGGACTGGTGTCGCAACTCACCAGCATCAGCCCATGCTCGGCGGCCAGGCGCTGGGCGCCGGCCTTGATCATGAAGGTTTCCTCGGTGCAGGTCAGGCCGGCGAGGTAGAACAGCACCGGTACCCGCCCCTGTTCGGCCTGCTCGGGCAGGAAAACCGAAAACCGCATCGGCAGGCCGATCTCGCGCGAGTCGTGGCGGTAGAACCGCTGCGACCCGCCAAAGGCGCGATGTTGGGACAGGAGTTTCATCAGTACAGCACCACCGAACGGATGGACTCGCCCCGCTTCATCAGGTCAAAACCTTCGTTGATGCGCTCCAGCGGCAGCGTGTGGGTGATCAGGTCGTCGATGTTGATCTTGCCTTCCATGTACCAGTCGACGATCTTGGGCACGGCGGTGCGGCCGCGCGCGCCGCCGAACGCCGAACCCTTCCATTCGCGGCCGGTCACCAGCTGGAACGGGCGGGTGCTGATCTCGGCACCGGCCTCGGCCACGCCGATGATGATCGACTGGCCCCAGCCCTTGTGGCAGCACTCCAGCGCCTGGCGCATCACCTTGGTGTTGCCGATGCACTCGAACGAGTAGTCGGCGCCGCCGTCGGTCAGCTGGATGATGTGGTCGACCACATTCTCGACCTCATTCGGATTGACGAAGTGCGTCATGCCGAACTTGCGCGCCATCGCCTCGCGTTCCGGGTTCAGGTCCACGCCGATGATCTTGTCGGCGCCCACCATGCGCGCGCCCTGGATCACGTTCAGGCCGATACCGCCCAGGCCGAACACCACCACATTGGCACCGGCCTCGACCTTGGCGGTGTAGACCACGGCGCCGATGCCGGTGGTCACGCCGCAGCCGATGTAGCAGATCTTGTCAAAGGGCGCGTCCTCGCGCACCTTGGCCACGGCGATCTCCGGCACCACGATGTGATTGGCGAAGGTCGAGGTACCCATGTAGTGGAAAATGGGCTTGCCGTCGATCGAGAAGCGCGAGCTGCCATCGGGCATCAGACCCTTGCCCTGGGTGCTGCGGATCGCCTGGCACAGGTTGGTTTTGCGCGACAGACAGAATTTGCACTGGCGGCACTCGGGCGTATAAAGCGGGATGACATGGTCGCCCTTGCGCAAGGACGTCACGCCGGGGCCGACATCGACCACCACACCGGCACCTTCGTGGCCCAGGATGGCCGGGAAGATCCCTTCCGGATCGGCGCCCGACAACGTGTAGTAATCCGTATGACAGATCCCGGTAGCCTTGACCTCGATCAACACTTCGCCGGCACGCGGGCCTTCCAGGTCAACGTCTTCGATCGTCAGCGGGGCGCCGGCCTTCCAGGCGATAGCGGCTTTGGTCTTCATCTCTCGGGCTCCTAGGGAATTCTGCTGCTACAGGAAAACAGTCGCTGATGTTAACCTGCCCTATCAGAAGTGTCCGCCGGGGTGAAATCGCGGGCTTGACCGCAGGCGACGGTGGCACTATTTATATGGCATGTGACTCCCAACCCATGCCAGCGCCACCGCGAGACTTGACACTATGGCCCGTCTGCCCCGCCTGTATGCCCCCGGGCTGCCCCAATTGGTGCAGGCCAATTTTGTCCAGTCGCTGGCATCGCCATCGCAGCCGGCCCCCTCGGACATCCTCAATCAACTGGCCACCTGGCTGGGTGAGTCCGCGCAACGCCACAAAGTGTCCATCCACGGCTGGATGCTGGCCAATGACCGCATTCTGCTGCTGGCCACTCCCGCCGACGAGGAAGGCCTGCCACGGTTGATGCAGACCCTGGGCCGCAATCTGGCCGCCAGGCTGCGCGGCGGGCGCGTCTTTGCCGGGCGCTACCGCTCGGCACTGCTGGAGCCTGGCGCCTGGGTGCTGCCCTCGCTGGTCTGGCTGGAAACCCATCCCGTGCGCAACGGCGCCTCCCTGGACGCCGACACCTGGCCGTGGTCATCGGCCGCCAGCCACACCGGCAATACCCAGGTCCCGGCTGCCCAGTGGCAGTCCGATCACGCCGACTACTGGGCTTGTGGCAACACCCCTTTCGATCGGCAGGCCAACTACCGCCGCAAACTGCTCGAAGGGCTCTCGCGCGACCAGACTCAGCGCATCGAACAGGCCGTCTCGGGCCAGTGGGCCCTGGGCAGCGCCGAATTCATCACCAGCCTGGCCCATACTGCCAGCCGCCGGGTGGCCCCCGGCCAACGCGGACGGCCGCGTAAGAATCCCCTGCCGCCCGCTGACGGCGGCGCGCCGCCTGCCGCCTCATCCGGCGGCTTCTAAGCCTCCCCCTGCCTGCCCGGGCCCGGCTTTCGCCGGGCCTTTTGTTTGCCCAGACACCGGTAATTTCACACCGATAC
>JAEWJD010000153.1 GCA_023386765.1 Pseudomonadota bacterium
GGCCAGCACCCGGTCCAGGCCGGCCAGCGCTTCGCGCATGACACGTCCCAGGCGCAGCGACAATCGCAACGAACCAGCCGAAAAGCGTGCGCTCACCAATGCCATCGGCAGGCCGCGCGCACGCGCGGCAGCCAGCAGATTGGGCCAGATCTCACGTTCGATGATCAGCCCGCAGGCCGGCGCATGGGTATCCAGGAAGCGCCGCACGGCGCCGGGGAAATCGTAGGGCAGCCAGGCCTGGCGCAACTGGCCGCGCGCCAGGGCAGCGGCAAACAAGCGTGCGCCCTCGGCGCGCCCGGTGGCCGTCATGTGGGTCAGCAACACCGGCAGGCCTTGAGCCAGCAGCGCATCGATCAGGGGCTGTGCAGCCCGTGTCTCGCCCAGGCTGACCGCATGGACCCAGACTGCGCCCGGCGCACCGGCCGGCCCGTCATGATGGCCAAACCGCGCGCGGCCCAGCACCTCCCACCGCCCGGGCACCCGGCGCGAACGCCGCCACATGCCCAGCCAGAACAGCGGCGCCAGCGCGTAGAACAATCCGGTATAGAGGCCGCGCCGCATGTGCCGGGCCCGCCGTCAGGAGGCGGCCAGCGCCTGTTCGACGGCCGCCATGACGGCTTCGCGCGAAGGCGAAGCGCCGCGATCGCCCAGGCTGGCGGTGTAGTTCGGGCCCACCAGCGGCGTGCGCACCGGCGTTGAAGCGCGATAGATGCCGATGGTCGGCCGGCCCAGCGCCGCCGACAGATGGGTCAGGCCGCTGTCCAGGCCCACCATCATGCGAGCGCCGGCCAGGACACGGGCCACCGTGCTCAGGTCCATGCGCGGCAGTACCTCGACGCCCTCCATGCCGGCCACCAACAGGCGGGCACGCTCGGCTTCCTGTTCGTTGCCGGCCAGCAGGCGCAAACTGCAGCCGGCATCCTGCAGACGCCGGAACACGGCACGCCAGTCCTCCTCGGGCCACAGTTTGTCGTCACGGCTGGCCGACGGCATGATCACGGCATAGCCCCGGTCACTGGCCAGATGGTGCAGGCGGCGCCCTTCCTCGGGCAGCGCCGCGTGATCGGCCTGGGCGGCGCGTGCGAAAGCCTGCAAGCCGAAATCGGGCGCGCCGGCATAGGTGTAGCCGAAGGTCAGCGCGGCCAGCTTACGCTGGCGGATGACCGCCGGTTGCCAAAACTCGACCCGGTGGCGCACGTTGTAGAACAGCGAGGCCAGCGGCTCACGCGCCGAACGCCAATCCAGCCCATGGCGCACCCCGCGCGTCTGACGCACCAGCCAGGCCGATTTCATCAGGCCCTGCATGTCCAGCACGATATCGTAGGGTTCGCTGCGCAAGCGCTCGGCCAGCGCCTTGCGCTCCTTGCGCACGGACTCGGACCACCAGGCTTTGCGCCAGCGGCGATGCGCCACCTTGATGACATTGCGCACCGCCGGATGCCAGCCGGGGATCTCGGCGAACGCTTCTTCCGCTATCCAATCGATCTCGGCGTCCGGCACATGGCGGGCGATATCCGAAATGGCGGGCAGCATGTGCACCAGATCACCCAGCGAGGACGTGCGAACGATCAATATGCGTGTAGGCATCAAAACGGGGGCGCCCGACATATCGGGCGCGGGTTCGTGTAAACCCCCGGAATTTACAACATTTAACTCCTGGCGGTCGGGGGATGAGCGGGCTGGCCAGGCAGTTGTCCGGCGGCCAGCGCCTGCGCCAGGCCGGGTGCCTGGCGGTCACGCAACGACATCTCCTGCGGGGGGGCCGGCCAGCCGATGGCCAGCTGCGGGTCATCCCAGCGCAAGCTGCGCTCGCTCTCGGGCGCATAGTAGGACGTGACTTTATAGAAGACTTCGCTGCCCGCTTCCAGCGCCAGGAAACCGTGTGCAAAGCCCGGCGGCACCCACAGGCTATGCCGGTTGGTCGCCGACAGCAAGGCCCCGGTCCATTGCCCGAAGGTGGGCGAGGCCGCACGCAGATCCACCGCCACGTCGAAGATCGCGCCGGCCAGCACACTCACCAGCTTGCCCTGCTCATGAGGCGCCAGCTGGTAATGCAGGCCGCGCAACACCCCGGCGGCCGAACGCGAATGATTGTCCTGGACGAAGGGCGGGGGCACCGGCAGGCCCAGGGCAAGCAGACCGGCCTCGAACCGGTCCTGGCGGAAACGTTCCATGAACCAGCCGCGTGCGTCACCCAACACCTCGGGTTCCAGGCGCACCACGCCGGGCAGGTCGGTGGCAACACACTTCATGGCAAGGGCTCCTGGAGCAGTTGCAGCAGATACTGGCCGTAGCCGGTCTGGGCCAGGCGGGCAGCCTGGCGGGCCAGCTGGGCGGCGTCGATCCAGCCTGCGTGGTAGGCGATCTCTTCCAGACAGGCGATCTTCAGGCCCTGGCGCTGCTCGATGGTGCTGACGAAATGACCGGCTTCCAGCAAGGCGTCGTGGGTACCGGTATCGAGCCAGGCGAAACCGCGCCCCAGACGCTCGACGGTCAACGCGCCGCGCGCCAGATAGTGGCGGTTGATGTCGGTGATTTCCAGTTCGCCGCGCGCCGACGGCGTCAGCCCGCGCGCGATCTCCAGCACCTGGTTGTCATAGAAATACAGTCCCGTCACCGCGTAGTTCGAGCGCGGCTGACGGGGTTTCTCCTCGATGTCGATGGCACGGCCCCGATCGTCGAAGGCGACCACGCCATAGCGCTGCGGATCGCTCACCCGGTAGCCGAACACCGTGGCGCCCTCGCGGCGCTGCATGGCGGCCTGCAGATGGGGCGTGAAATGCTGGCCATAGAACAGGTTGTCGCCCAGGATCAGGCAGACATCATCGGCACCGATGAAGGATTGGCCGATCAGGAATGCCTGGGCCAGTCCGTCCGGCTGCGCTTGCTCGGCGTAGCTCAAGGCCACCCCGAACGCCGAACCGTCGCCCAACAGGCGGCGAAAGGCCGGCAGATCCTCAGGCGTGGAGATCAGCAGGATGTCGCGGATGCCTGCCAGCATGAGTACCGACAGCGGGTAATAGATCATGGGCTTGTCATGCACCGGCAGCAGTTGCTTGGACACGCCCAGCGTCACGGGATAGAGCCGGCTGCCGGTGCCACCGGCCAAGATGATGCCTTTGCGCGTCATGATGCGTGCGCCCAGGGACTGGCGCACCACTGGCGCAACAAGCGGTCAATGCCGTCGCGCCAGGGCGGCAGGCGCAGGCCGAAGACGGCCTGCAGCCGCGTGCAATCCAGGCGGGTGTCCAGCGGGCGCAGCGCCGGCGTCGGATAGGACGCGCTGGAAACCGCCGTGATCTCGCGCAGCGCCAGCGGTCTGCCCAGGGCGCGGGCCTGCGCGATCACATGGCGTGCATAGTCCAGGCGCGATACTTCGCCCTGGGCCGCCAGGTGATACAGGCCAGACAGCCCCGGCGTCAGCCGGCGCAGCGCATGCGCCGTGACATCGGCAATCAGGTCGGCGCCGGTCGGCGTGCCCACCTGATCGTCGACCATGCGCAGGCCGGATTGGCTGGCAGCCAGACGCAACACCGTTCGCGGAAAATTCTCGCCCTGCAACCCATAGACCCAGCCGGTGCGCAGCAGCAGATGGCGCGCCCCCGAGGCTGCCACCTCCTCGTCGCCGGCCAGCTTGCTGCGGCCGTACTGATTGAGTGGCGCGGCCGGGCTGTCCTCGGCATAAGGGGCGCCGGCCTGGCCGTCGAAGACGTAATCGCTCGAATAGTGCACCAGCCACCCCTGGCTGGCGCGCATCTCGCGGGCCAGCAACCCGGGAGCCCGGGCATTGACCTGCCAGGCCAGATCGGGCTCCTGCTCGGCACGATCCACGGCGGTATAGGCCGCCGCATTGACGATCACGTCGGGCGCGACAGCGCGCACCGTGCGTTGCAGCGCGCCCGGGTCGGCCAGATCGCCGGTCAGGCCCTGCCAGGGCTGGCGGCCCAGGGCCACCACCTCGCCCAGCGGCGCCAGGGACCGGCCCAGTGCCTGGCCCAACTGACCGTGAGCGCCCAGCAGCAGCAGTTTCATGGCACCGCCCCCAGCCAGCGGGCGCGATAGGCCCCGCTTTCCACATCGGCCACCCATTGCGGATGCTCCAGATACCAGCGCACGGTTTTCTCTAGCCCGCTGGTGAAGTCTTCGGCCGCACGCCAGCCCAGCTCACGGTTCAGCCTGGCCGTATCGAGTGCATAGCGGCGGTCATGGCCGGGGCGATCCGGCACATGGGTGATAAGCGCGCGGTAATGCCCGCTTGCCGCCGGGCGCAGACGCTGCAGGATGTCGCACAGCTGCCCCACCACATCCAGGTTGCGCAGCGTCG
Organism: Pseudomonadota bacterium; assembly: GCA_023386765.1. Classification (GTDB taxonomy): domain Bacteria; phylum Pseudomonadota; class Gammaproteobacteria; order Burkholderiales; family Burkholderiaceae_B; genus Bordetella. The sequence goes on from JAEWJD010000153.1 coordinate 4,325, forward strand.
CATTGCCGCCCACGTTGTAGTGCTGGCCGGGCCGGCCTTGCTGCAGCAGCAGATGCAACGCCCGGGCATGGTCTTCCACATAGAGCCAGTCACGCACCTGGTCGCCCGCGCCATACAGCGTGATGGGCTGGCCGCGCAAGGCCGACAGCAACGACAGCGGAATCAGTTTCTCGGGAAACTGGCAGGGACCGTAGTTGTTGCCCGCATGGCTGAGCAGCACCGGCAGGCCATAAGTGCGATGCCAGGCTTGCGCCAGATGGTCGGCGCCGGCCTTGCTGGCGGCATACGGCGAGCTGGGCGCATAGGGGCTGGCTTCGTGGAAACGGCCGGGCTGCTCGCCCAGGTCGCCGAAAACCTCGTCAGTCGAGACTTGCAGCAGGCGGAAATCGGCCTGGGCTTGCGGCGGCAACGTAACCCAGTAGGCACGCGCGGTTTCCAGCAAGGTATAGCTGCCGACCAGATTGGTCTGAATGAAGGCCTGCGGGTTGTCGATCGAGCGATCCACATGCGATTCGGCCGCAAGGTGGATGACCGCGTCAGGGCGATGGCGCGCGAAGACGTCCTGCAAGGCGGCGGCGTCGCAGATATCGACCGGCTCCAGGACATGGCGCGGATCCCCGGCGCACTCGGCCAGCGAGGCCAGGTTGCCGGCGTAGGTCAGCTTGTCGACGTTGACCACGCGATGCGAGGTGTCGCGGATGAAGTGGCGCACCAGGGCCGAACCGATAAAGCCGGCGCCGCCAGTGATCAGGATATTCATGAGTGCTAGAACCGCAACGCGGCAACCGGGTCGGCCGCCGCCAGACATTGTAGCCAGTCCCGCCGGATCGCCCGGGCCCCGGCACCCGCAAGACAGGCCCTCCGCCCGGGGCGGATTCCCTATAATGCGCCAGCGCGGCGGCCGCCCGACGGGGCCGTTGGCCTGCGCCGCCCTGCCCGCCTTTCTGGACCCTCCTCCCGCGTCATGTTGAACCGTGCCTGCTCCTGGCTGCTGATCCTGTCGGTCATCGCCATGCCCCCCTTGTTGCTGACCTCCGCCAACGGCGGCAGCGCGGCGTTCTATCTTGCGCTGCTCAGCGCCATCGTCGTGCTGGCCACGCGCCAGCCCGGCCCAGGGCCGGCGGATTTCCGGCTCCTGTGGAT
>JAEWJD010000360.1 GCA_023386765.1 Pseudomonadota bacterium
ACCCTGAGCCCGCTCCGGCACCCGTTGCCGCGCCGCCGGTCATGCCCGCTGCGCCTCTGGCCGCGGCCGGCGAACCGGCCGTGGAAGCGGAGCCGGCCGCCGCACCCAAGAAAGCCTCATGGCACAGCCGCCTCAAGCAAGGCCTGGCACGTACCGGGCAGAGCATCGGCAGTATCTTTGTCGGCGTCAAAGTCGACGAGAATCTGTTCGAGGAACTGGAGTCGGCCCTCATCATGGCCGATGCGGGCATTGAAGCCACCGAAAGCCTGCTGACGGCGTTGCGCGCACGCGTCAAAAAAGAGCGCATCGAGGATGCCGCCCAGGTCAAGGTGGCGTTGCGCCAACTGCTGGCCGAGCATCTCAAGCCGCTTGAACGCAGCTTCGAGCTGGGCCGTGCCCAACCGTTGGTGGTCATGATCGCGGGCGTGAACGGCGCCGGCAAGACGACCTCCATCGGCAAGCTGGCGCATACCTTCCAGCGCCAGGGGGCCAGTGTGCTGCTGGCCGCGGGCGATACTTTCCGCGCAGCGGCACGTGAGCAGTTGATCGAGTGGGGCAGCCGCAACAACGTGACCGTCATCGCCCAGGAAGGCGGCGATCCGGCCGCCGTGGCGTTTGACGCGGTCAATGCCGGCAAGGCGCGCGAGGTGGGTGTGGTCATGGTGGATACGGCCGGTCGCCTGCCGACCCAGTTGCACCTGATGGAAGAACTCAAGAAGATCCGCCGCGTGATCGGCAAGGCCGACGCCAAGGCGCCGCACGAGGTGCTGCTGGTGGTCGACGGCAACACCGGCCAGAACGCTTTGGCGCAGATCCGCGCCTTCGACGCCGCGATCCAGCTCACCGGGCTGGTGGTGACCAAGCTGGATGGCACCGCCAAGGGCGGTACGCTGGCGGCCGTCGCAGCGGGCAGTCAGGGGGTGCGCCCCATCCCGGTCTACTGGATCGGCGTGGGAGAGGGCCTGGAAGACCTGCAGCCCTTTGTCGCCGAAGAGTTTGCCGCCGCGCTGCTCTCCGACTGACCTCAGGTCTCGGGCCGACGGCCCGCCAAGCCGCCCCGTGCCCGCACGCGGCGGCTTTTTTGCGCCCGAAAGTCGCCGCGATACGGCTGCCCGTCCGCCGTGGTCCGCCTCGGCCGGCAGGGCCACCGACTTCTCTTGCAGTCAAGGCGGGTGCGCGCACTGGCAAGCCGGCGCGCACGGCGGCCCCTAACATTGGCCGCTACCTGTTTCATAGGTCCGCCACCGCGGGCCTTCCTGCCCGAGCCCGCCATGATCACGCTCTACGACCACCCCCGTTCCGGCAATTGCTACAAGGTGCGCTTGTTCCTGTCGCTTATCGGCCAGCCCTGTCGGCGCGAGTTCATCGATGTCCTGGCGCGCAAGAACCAGACCGAGGAGTTCGAGCGCGTCAGTGCGTTCCGGCAGGTCCCGGCCATCGAGGACGGGGAGCTGGCGATCTGGGACAGCCACGCCATTCTGCTTTACCTGGCGCAGAAGTACGCGCCGCAATGGCTGGCGCCGCTGGCCGATTGCGGCGAAATGTATGCCTGGATTTCCGTCTCGACCAATGAAATCGCCAATAGCCTGCAGCCGCTGCGCCTGACTCAGGTGGTCAGCAATGCCGAGGCCGCCCATCACCTCGGTGTGAGCGAGGCGTTGCTGGACCTGGAGGGGTTGCAGCGCCGCACGGTGCGTGTACTCGGCCTGATGGAAAAGCGCCTGAGCGGCCGGGACTGGCTGGCCGGTGGCCCGACGGTGGCCGATATCGATTGCTATGGCTATCTCTCGCTGGCCGAGGAGGCCGGTATCGACATGGCCGTCTATCCGGCGCTGGCAGCCTGGCGCCGGCGTATCGAGCAGTTGCCCGGCTATATCCCGCCGGGGCATGGCGGCTGAAGCCGGCCCATTCATACCTATAAAAAACCACTTCGAGGAGACAGCATGGACGCCGTCCATTCATCGGGGGCCGCTGCTGCCCCAGGCAAAAAGCCCAATCTGTTGCGCGTGTCGGTGGCCACGGTCGTGGGTACGGCCGTGGAGGCCTTTGATTTCCTGGCGTATGGCACTGCCGCCGCGCTGGTGTTCAACAAACTGTTCTTTCCCCAGTTCGATCCGTTGACGGGAACGCTGGCGGCCTTTGCCGCCTTTGCCAGCGGCATGCTGGCACGTCCGATCGGGGGGATTCTGTTCGGTCACTTCGGTGATCGGGTCGGGCGCAAGTCCATGCTGACCTTCAGCCTGCTGATGATGGGGATCTGTACGGTGCTCATCGGTCTGCTGCCCACCTATGAGCAGATCGGCGTCTGGGCCCCCATTCTGCTGGTGGCGCTGCGAGTCGGCCAGGGCCTGTCTTTCGGCGGGGAAATGGGCGGCGCCATGCTGATGGCCGTCGAGCATGCCCCGCCGCGCTGGAAGGCGCTGTTCGGCAGCCTGCCGCTGGTAGGTGCGCCGCTGGGCATTCTGATGTCGGTGGGTGCCTTTGCGCTGGTGACCCGTTTGCCGGAAGAGGACTTCCTGTCCTGGGGATGGCGTCTGCCCTTTCTGGCCAGTGCCGTGCTCATCGTGGTGGGCCTGCTGATCCGCCGGGGTATCGACGAGTCGCCGGACTTCGCCCGCGTCAAGGCCGAGCGCGCCCAGGTCAAGCTGCCCATCGTCGAGCTGCTGCGCCGCCATGGCCGTGCGCTGCTGCTGTGTATCGGTTGCAAACTGGCCGAAGTGACGTTGATCTACACCTTCCTGGTGTTCTCGGTGTCGTATGCGGTCTCCAGCCTGGGCTTTAGCCGCAGCGATGCCCTGCACGCCTTGTTGTACGGGGCGGCCGTGCTTACCTTCACGATTCCCTTGTTCGGCCTGCTGGGCGACCGTTACGGGGCGCGGCGGGTCTGTGGTTGGGGCGGGATACTGCTGGCGGTGATGGCCGTGCCCATTTTCATGGCGGTCGGCAGCGGCTCGCTTACGGCCTACGGGATTGCGGTATTCATTGCGATGGCACTGAACTACGCGATGATGATTGCGCCGCAGTCCAGCCTCTATGCGGCCCAGTTCCCACCCGAGCTGCGTTATTCGGGCTTGTCGATCGGGGTGCAGTTTTCGGCGGCCATCGGCGGCGGGTTGGCGCCCATGGTGTCGGCCATGCTGGTGGCCCGCTTTGACAGCATTGTGCCGGTGGGCGCCTATCTGGCGGTGCTGGGCCTGATTGCCGGCACGTCGGCCTTCCTGATGCGGCCGGCCGGTCCGGAGCGCCGCGCCGTCTGACGCCGCTGGCGGCCGGCCTCTCAGGGGGCGGGCCGCAGGCTTTCGCGATATTGGCTGGGCGGGCTGCCGAAGCGCTGCTGGAAGCGGCGGCTGAAGTGGCTCGCATCCTGGAAACCACAGGACAGCGCAATATCCTTGACCGGCAGGTGCTGTTTGCGAGGATCCTCCAGCGTCGCCCGCGCCAGTTGCAGGCGGCGTTCGCGGACATACTGGTTGTATTGCGTGCCTTGCATCTGAAACAGCCGGTGTACCCAACGGCTGGAGACCCGCAGGGCGCGGGCGACGGCGGCCACCGACAGGTCGACGTCGGTGATATGCGCGTCCAGGTAGCCTGTCAGGGCCTGCCAGCTCTCGGCCGGCCCGCGCTGCGGCCCTGGGATCTGCTCCAGCGCCTGGCTGGTGTAGATGGCCGCCAGCATGGAAATCAGCGCCTGTTCGGCAAACATGCCCGAGGTCGGGCTGCTTTCATCCTGATCAAAGAAAACATGCGCCAGACAGCGGTGCGCGGTGCGCACCATGGGCAGCGCCGCGCTGGCGCGCTGGGCCGTGAACTGGGACGTGTCGTGCAGGTGCATGCCCAGCAGGCGCAGCAGCGAGCCTTTGATCACCACCAGATGGGAGTCGGTCAGCATGCGCACTTCCGAAGGCAGGGCGGTGGTGCGAAAGATGATGTCGCCGGTCTCGACCGGCAGGCTGGCACCGTTCTGGGTGATCACGCCATGCCCGGCGATCACGAAGCTGGCGAGAAACTCGGCCTGCAGGGCGTCGGCGGCATGTTCGGCCCGATGATGCACCGCGATCGGCGTGGACTCCAGGTTGACCGCCAAGCCGCCGGCGCGCAGCCGGCAGGCCTGCAGGCGCAGGCGCGGTTGCGCGGTCAGCGCCCGGAAGTCGCCCGGCAGCACCAGCTTGTCGAGCTGGGCCTGGTAACCGGAGAGTTCGGTTTCATAGAAGGGGCGAAAGCGCGGCGCGAAGTTCAGGTCCGGTTCTGCCGGACCGGGCGCAGGGGCGGAAGCGTGCATCACGAAAACCCTCAGACTTGCCAGGACGGGCAGGCTGCCCGCCCGGCCATTGTATCGGGCTGCAGCCGCCGGCCACCGGAGGTGGCAGGCATGGACAAGCGTAGTGCGCCTGTGGTCAAGCGTGCGGTGTGTGGCGCGCGGTGTAATCGATGCTGAACCCCAATCAGGAGACCATGGTGGACGACAAACAGATGCAATCGGACGCGTTTTTCAAGCGTTCGGCCAACAAACTGGATTTCGGCAACTGGACCATTCGCGAGAAGATCGCGCTCAGCTGTCGCATCCTGGCCAGTGAGGGGCACTCCGAGACCCTGGCCGGCCAGATCACCGTGCGCAATGACGATGGCAGCTACTACACCACGGCGCTGGCGCAGGCCTTTGATGAAATCCGTCCCGAGGCGTTGATCCGCATCAATGAAGACATGGACGTACTGGAAGGTGAGGGCACGCCCAATCCGGCAGTGCGCTTTCATTTCTGGGTCTATCGCCATCGTCCCGAGGTGCGCTGCATCATCCACACCCACCCGCCGCACGTCTCCACGCTGGCCATGACCGGCCGTCCGCTGGTGGTGTCACATATGGACGCCACGCCGTTTCACAACGATTGCGCTCACCTGAAAGAGTGGCCCGGCTTGCCGATTGCCGATCAGGAAGGTGAGATCATTTCGGGTGCCCTGGGCGACAAACGCTGCATCCTGTTGGCCAATCACGGTTTTCTGGCTGCGACCGCCTCGGTCGAAGAGTCCCTGTATCTGTCGGTGCTGATCGAGCGCGCGGCGCGCAACCAGTTGATGGCTGCGGCCGCGTATGGTGAGGTCAAGCCGGTCAATGACGCGCTGGCGGCGGAGTCGCATGACTTCCTGCTCAAGCCCAGCATCGTGCGGGCCAGCTTCGCCATGTTTGCGCGCCGCGTCGAACGCGAGCACCCGCTGCCCGCTTAAGCCCGCCACAATCCCCGGTAGCGCGCCAGCCTGTCGAAGGCCGGCTGGGCGCGCGCCACCGGCGCCTGCAGACGCGCGGCGATCCAGCCGAGCGCGAACCAGGCCTGGGGGTGGCGCTCGGTGAGGGCGCGGTAGTGTTCGGCCGCCACGGCCAGATCGTTGATCTGGCCCAGCAGGTCCTGCAGCTGCGCCAGTTGCTTGCGATAGCCACGCAGGCGAGCACGTGGCAGCAGGCTGTCAGCGAAGCTCAGGCCATAGCGCAGCCGCTTGGCGCGCTTGCGCAGCTCGTGGCGGGCCGGCAGGTCCAGTTCGCCAAAGCGGCGGCCGTCTTCGAGCACCTGGCGGTGCCATCGGCGCAGACGGCGCAGCAAGAAGGGGCGCAGGGGCGGGCGGGGCGGCGCGGCATCCAAGGGGATGATGGTGGGGGTCTGGTCGTCGCCGGCTGGCAGCATCGGCTGCGGCCCGGGCGCGGCTCGTACCTCCAGACTCCAGGCATAGAGCGCCAGCAGCCAGGCCTGCAAGGCCGGGCTGCGGCACAGCGCCGCGGCGTCGACCGGCTCGCTGGCCGGTTCCTGCGCGATGGCGGGCATGCCGGCGCGGGCCAGTTCGGGAGCGATGCCATCGGCCATCACGTCGCGGTCGCGGCTGGCCCCCAGCGCGGCGAAGTGGATGCGCATGCCGTCGATCAGCTCGGGGGCGGGCGCTTCGATGGCGCCGTCGAACAGCCGCCAGGCCGTGCGCAGGCGGCGCATGCCGACCCGCATCTGGTGCACGTGTTCAGCGGTGCCGGCCGGGTAGATGCCGGCGGTGTCCACCTCGGCCATGACGGCGGCATTGCGGACGATCTGCTCCAGGCACTCGCCGGCGATATGCGTCATGGCCTGCGCCGGGCTCATGGTGTCATGCAAGGGCGTCGCATCGGCCATGCGGGGGGCCCAGAAGCGCGCCACGCGCGATTGCGCATCCTTTTCGTCGCGGGCTGCCGCCAGCTCGGCGGCCAGCAGCGCAAGCCGATCGCCGCGTTCAGCCTTGCTGCGTACGTCCAGGACCAGGGCATGGCGCTGCTGCCAATCCTGGCCGATGGCGAAAATCGTTTCCGGGCGGCCATGCAGCAGTTCGAATTCGATCTCACAGATCGGCAGTTCCAGGCCGCCGGCGCGCAGTACCCCCCGGTCCAGGGCCGCCTCGACGGTGCCACCCGGTTGGCTCAGCTCGCAGCGCAGGCGCTGCACATCGGTCTCGTAGCACACGCCCAGCGGGCCGCGGATGCGCGCCAGCGCGGCGCCCACCTCGCTGCCGGCGTAGACCGACAGATCAAGCACCGGCCCGGGGCGCGGGTGGTTCAGTTCGATGCGGCTGATGGCATTGGCGCCAGGCATCTTGACGGTCTGCACCCAGGCCTCGCCCTCCTGACGAAGGCGCAGGGCAATGCGGGCGCGTACCAGTTCGCGCTGGGGGGTGTCGAAATACATGGCGCGCAGGGCCAGGCTGCCCGCCTGATGGCGCGCCAGCTCCTCGGCGACCGCGCTGGCCGAGGCGGCCGGGACGTGCAGCTTCAACTCTTGTTCTGACATGACGGCATGGCCCACAAAAAAGGACGATCGTACTTAGGGGAGCCGCCATTATTGATGACTTGTCGTAATCTTGAAACGCCCGCAGTCATCGCGGCCAGCAGCAGGAATGCAACAGGCGCCCGAAGGCGCCTGTTGCATCATCCTTTGCGGGGCGGAAAATCCGCTCAGAGGATGCGCTTGCGGGCCTGCGTAATGATGACTTCGGCCAGGATCACGACGGCGAAGATCGATGCCAGCACCAGTGCCACCCGGTCCCATTGGAACAGGTTCAGGGCGGTATCCAGTGCCATGCCGATGCCGCCGGCGCCCACCAGGCCCAGCACCGCCGACTCCCGCACGTTGATGTCCCAGCGCAGCAGCACGATGGACCAGAACGCCGGGCGGATCTGCGGCCAGTAGCCGTACCAGAGCACCGCAGCCTTGCGTGCACCGGTGGCCGTCAAGGCTTCGATCGGGCCGCGATGGGCCTGCTCGATCGCTTCGCCGACCAGCTTGCCGACGAAACCGATGGACCGGAAGGCAATGGCCAGCGTGCCGGCCAGTGGGCCGGGCCCGAAGATCGCGATGAACAGCACCGCCCACACCAGGGAGTTGACCGAGCGGCTGGACACCAGGATCAGCCTCGCGAGCTGGTTGAGCAGCCGGTTGGGCGTGAGGTTGTTGGCTGCCAGCAGGCCCACCGGCACCGCGAGCACCACTGAAAGCATGGTGCCCAGGGTGGCGATGTGCAGGGTCTCGATCAGCGCATCGTTGACGCCCTCGCCGTAGTAGCTCCAGTCGATCGGCCACATCCGTTGCAGCAGGTCGGCCATCTGTTCCGGCGCGTCGTAGAGAAACTCCGGGATGACCTCGACACTGCGCACGGCCTGAACCACGGCAGCCACGCCCAGCAGATAAATCGCAAAGCGCAGCAGGCGCTGGCCCATGGTGTAGCGCTGCCAGTGGCTGCGGTCCAGGGAGGGGGAGGCCAGGGTGGTCATTGTTTGGCCTCCGAATTGCCTATTCCGCGTGCGCCATTGAAGCGCTTCTGCAGGATGCGATCGAAGCTCCAGCCGTCCAGGAAGATGGCCCGCACCATGCCGGCCAGCACTTCGCCCAGCATGATGATGGCGATCAGCGTGATCAGGATGGCCGACACGAAGTCGTAGTCAAACCGCTGGAAAGCCGAGAACAGCGTGCCGCCGATGCCGCCGGCGCCCACGATGCCGACCATGGTCGAGTTGCGCAGATTGGAGTCGAACTGGTAGGTCGAGAAGCCCACGAAGCGGGCGAACACTTGCGGCAGCACGCCGAAGATGATCACGTTGCCGAACGAGGCGCCGGTGGCGCGCACGGCCTCGACCTGCTTGAGCGAGATTTCCTCGATGGATTCGGTAAAGAGCTTGCCGATGAAGCCGACCGATGCCACTGTCAGGGCCAGAATGCCGGCCAGGGCGCCAAAGCCCACCGCCTTGACGAACAGGATGGCCACGATCACCGGGTGCAGCGAGCGGCACAGGGCCACCACCGCACGCGCCGGCCAGGAGATCCACGCCGGCATCATATTGCGTGCCCCCATCAGGCCGATGGGCAGCGATAGCACGATACCCAGCAACGAGGCCAGTACGGCGATTTCGAGACTCTCGGCAATGCCTTTCCAGAGCGTATCGGGCTTCTGGAAGCTGGGCGGGAACATGCGCGCCAGGAAGGTCGAGGCGTGCCCCATGCCGTCGCTGATGCGGTTCCAGTTGAAGTCCAGCTGGGAGGCGGCATAGACCGCGTAGACCACCAGCAGCAGGGCGAACGCGCGGCTTTGCCAAGAAAGGGCGAATGGGCGCCGTCCGCGCTTCACTGCAGCCACGATTCGCCTCCGTAGATGGCCTTGAGCTTGTCGGCGTGCAGGCCTTCGCCATCGCCGTCATAGACCACGTGCCCGCCGGACATGCCGATGATGCGGGTGGCGTAGCGGCGAGCCAGTTCGACGTCGTGGATGTTGACCAGCACCGGGATGCCGTTGGCGTTGCCCTGTTCGGTCAGCAGTTCCATGATCTCCACCGAGGTCTTGGGGTCCAGCGAGGAGGTCGGTTCGTCGGCCAGCAGCAGTTGCGGGCGCTGCATCAGCGCGCGGGCAATGCCCACGCGCTGGCGCAGGCCGCCGGACAGCGCATCGGCGCGCTGGTCGGCAAAGCCGGCCAGCCCGACGGTGTCGAGCAGGGCGTAGGCACGTTCGATGTCCGCCGGCTCGAAGCGGCGCATCCAGGCATTGAACACCGAGGTGTAGCCCAGGCGGCCGGTGAGCAGGTTTTCCATGACCGTCAGGCGTTCGACCAGGTTGTATTCCTGGAACACCATGCCGATGCGCCGGCGGGCGTGCCGCAGCGCCGTGCCGCGCACGCGCGCCAGGTCCACGGACGCGCCGTCGGCGTTGAGCACGATCTCCCCGCGGGTCGGTTCGATCAGGCGGTTGACGCAGCGCAGCAGCGTACTTTTGCCCGTGCCCGACGGCCCGATGATGGCCGTCAGGCCCTGGCCGGCCACTTCGAGATCGATGCCCTTGAGTACCGGTTGGCCGGCCCGGTACTCCTTGACCAGGCCGGAAATACGTAGAGACGTTGTCATAGTGAGCGTTGCTGCTTATTTGCCTTTGCTCTTGGCGCTTTCGCGATCGTAGGCGGCACGGTTGAACTTCTCGCCGCCGGACTCTGCCACTTCACGCACGATGGCCCAGTCTTTCTTGAACGTCACCGGATAGAAGCGATCCGCACCGTCGAAGGCTTTCTGCATTTCTTCGGGGAAGCGGTAGTCGTAGAAGCACTGCAGCATCTTGTCGCGGAACTTCGGCTCCAGGTCATGCGCGTAGGCGAACGACGAGGTCGGGAATTTCTCGCTGCGGTAGATCACGCGGAAATCCTCTTCCTTGACCTGGCCGCGCTCGACCATGCGCTTGAACACGTCGGAGGCCACGGCAGCGGCGTCGTAGTCGCCCGAGTTCACGCCCATGACCGACTGGTCATGCTTGCCCGAGAACACCACTTTGTAGTCTTTGTCGGGGGTCAGGCCTTCCTTGGGGAAGAGCGCCACCGGAGCCATGTGGCCGGAGTTCGACGAGGGCGCGGTATGCGCCAGCTTCTTGCCCTTGAGGTCGGTCAGCTTTTCGAAGGGGCTGCTTTTCTTGACGATGACGATCAGGTTGTAGCCCTGGAAGTCATCGGCATAGCCCTTGACGGCGAACGGCACGGCGCCGGCGATGTTGACCGCGAAGGCGGTCGGACCGGTCGAGAAACCGCCCACGTGCAGGCGGCCCGAGCGCATGGCCTCGATTTCGGCGGCGTTGCTTTGCACTTGGTAGAACACCACGCGCTTGCCGGTGCACTCCGACAGGTGCTTGGTAAACGGCTTGAAGATGTCTTCGTAGACGGCCGGATCTTCCACGGGGGTGTAGGTGAAGACCAGGGTAGAGGGCGTTTTCTGCTTGGCGGGATCAGTCGGCGTATCGGCCACCAGATCGTTGTTGGCGTCGCAGTACATGCTATCCAGGTCACCCCGGTTGGGGCAGTCGTCGGCGAGGGCAACCTGAGTGCCGGCACCCAGGGCAAGGGCAATGGCAGTGTGCAGCAAGTGCTTGGCGTGCATGTATTTCTCCTCAGTGCGTCCGAGTAGTCGGCAAATTGTAGGGGTTCTTGATTCAAACACAAAAAAACGCGCGAGAAACTAAGGGGGTTCCCTGTTTTTCTTTGCGAGTAAAGTTCGTTTTGATCTCTTTTTTTTCGTTTTAGCAGATATGGCGACTCCTGTCGCCCTGCGACTTTCGCATTCGCGCATGGCGGGTTCATGACGAACGCTGGCCTTGGCGCGCGACAAGGGCAAACAGTGGTGTCCACGCCACGCCGGGGGGCAGCCTGGCGCAAGCGCGGCGGGCGGGATGGCGG
>JAEWJD010000420.1 GCA_023386765.1 Pseudomonadota bacterium
AGGGCCGCGCCGCACAGCGACAGGCTGGCGCCGGTCAGCACGGCCAGCAAGAGGCGGGGCAGTCGCACCTGGGTCAGGACCCGGAACTCGGTGGCGTTCACCGCCGGCAAGCCATCCGTCAGGGGGGTGGGCAGCAACAGGCTGGCCAGCCCGCTGGCGGCCTGGGCCAGCGACAGCGGATAGCGGCCGATGCATAGCGCCGCCAGCAGAGACAAAGGCAGGGCCAGGCCCAGCAGCCACCACAGCCGGGCGCCGGGGCGGAGTGTGTCAGCGCAGACGGTCATAGCCGGCGGCCTCCTGGTTGAGGGGCAGGTGCAGGACGCGGTCGATCTGGGCCGCATCGGCCGTCAGGCCATAGAGTTGCTGGTAGGCCTGGCGGATATGCTCACGCAAGGGCCAGCCGGGCAACGCCGGGTGCAGTTGCATGGCCAGCCACTCCCAATAGAGCGGGGATTCCTGGCTGGGCGGGTCCCAGGGATAGCCGCCAGCCGGCACCTTGTAGACGCGGCGCTGGCGTACGGCGGGCAGGTCCGCCAGCAGCGGGTCTGCATAGATGGCCTGGGGGGTGAGGCTGTCGTCGAAGTTGCCCAGCAGGATGACCTCAGGCGCCCAGGCGAGAATCTGCTCCACGCCAATGGCCTGGGCGCTGCCGATGCGCGCGGCGACGTTGCGTCCACCCGCCAGCCGGATGTCTTCGTCGGTGTTGCTGCCTGCGCCAGCCGAGCGGTACTGCGGTTGCTGGCGTGACAGGTAGAGCACGCCGGGGCGCGACCCGGGCGCGATCGAGGCGACCCCGGCGGCGACCCGTTCGCGTACCTCGGCGCGCCATTGGAGCTGGGCGTTGGCGCGCGCCTGCTGATCCTGCGCCTGTCCCATCAGGGCAATCCATTGCCGGGTCTGATCGTCATCGCCATAGCGCAGCGCAGCCACGGGCAGACCGGCCTGGCGCAAGGGGGCGATCAACTCATCGCCCATATGCCCCCACTGCCAGATCAGATCGGGTTGCAGCAGCAGGAGGCTCTCGACATTGGGGGCGAAGCCCGAGCGGGTCACGTCACTGCGTACCTGGCGCAGCGACGGGAAGTGACGCATCAGCATGCCATCGCGCATCAGGGCCTGGGCATTCGGATGCATGCCGGCCAGGCGCGCGGCATCGGGTTCGATGGACAGGAACAGCGCAGCCGCAGGCATGGGCAGCGTCACCACGCGCTGCGGAGGCTGGGTCAGGGGCACGGAAGCGCCCAGCATGTCGATGATGGGGGCGGCGCACGCGGGCAGGGCGCAGCCGGCCAGCACGGCGCTGCGCAGAAGACGGAGGATCATGGGAGAAGAAACGGACGGAAGCGGTAAGGCTGGGTAAATGCTAGTATTGCAAACAAGAATGACTCTTATTCATTCTAGCTTTGTGTCCAGTGGATCCCAAATGACTATTGTCAATTCGCCCGACCCGAGGGTTGCCGAGGCCTTGCGCAGCCATGCCTGGTTCAATGAGGTCTGCCCGTCTGCCGTGACGCGGCTGGCTGCAGCGAGCCGCTGGCTGCGATTCTGCGCGGGCGACACCCTGTTCAGTGAAGGCCAGCCGGCCACCGCCTGCCTGCTGGTTTGCGAAGGCTTGTTGCAGGGCTTGCGCTATACCGCCGAGGGAGATGAAAAGGTGTTCGGTCAGGTCGGCCCGGGCAATTGGCTCTCGGTGCTGACCCTGTTCGAGCCGCAGCCGCGCCATTTGCATTCGGCCCTGGCCAAGGAGGCGGGTACGGGTTGCCTGATCAATGGCGCAGCCTTGCGGCAGTTGTGCCTGGACGACGCGGCGCTGGCCTGCCGCATTCTGACGCATGGCGCCAGCCTGATCCATCATCACACCGATCAGATCGACTGGCTGACCTCAAGCGGCGCCGAGCAGCGCCTGGCCGAGTACATCCTGCGCGCCGGCCGGCCGCTGGCGGCCCAGCCGGTGCATTTGCCGCTCAATCATGCCCAGATCGCCGTGAAGCTGGGCATGCGGGCCGAAACCTTGAGCCGCATCTTCGCCAAATGGCGCCGCGAGGGCTACATCGCGCAGGGGCGCGGCGACCTGTGCGTGCTGCGGCTGGAGGCGCTGCGACGCCTGGCGGCGGGCAGCTGAGCGTGCCGCGGTGCTCCCGGCTCAGGCCGGGCGCACCAGGTCCAGCGTGTGCTGCGCGATGACCAGCTCTTCATTGGTGCGCACCACATAGACGCCGATCTTGCTGTCGTCGGTGCTGATGCGCGGGCCGTTGTGCTGGTTGCGCTCGGGGTCGATGCGAATGCCCAGCCATTCCCAGTAGCTGGCGATGCGGGCGCGGATGGCGGGCGAGTTCTCGCCGATGCCGGCGGTGAAGACGATAGCGTCGATGCCATTCATGGCGCAGCCCAGGCCGATCATGCCTTCGGCCACACGCCAGGCGAAGTAGTCCAGCGCCATCACGGCAGCCGGGTCGTCGCTGGCCTGCAGTTCGCGCATGTCGTTGCCGATGCCCGACAGGCCTTTCAGGCCGCACTCGTGGTAGAGGAAGTGCTGGATCTCGTCATGGCTCATGCCGCGCTCCATCAGCCACAGCACGATGCCCGGGTCCAGGCGCCCGGGGCGCGTGCCCATGGGCAGGCCTTCGAGCGCCGTAAAGCCCATGGTGCTGTCCACGCTCTTGCCGTTGACCATGGCGCAGGCCGAGACCCCTGAACCCAGGTGGGCCGCGATCACGCGGCCGGGGGCGATATCGGGCAGCGCGCGGCGCAACCGCTGGGCCACGTATTCATAGGACAGGCCGTGGAAGCCGTAGCGCCGCACCCCTTCCTGGTACAGCTGCTCGGGTAGCGCGTAGCGGTCGGCCAGGGCGCTGTGGCTGCGGTGAAAGGCGGTGTCGAAGCAGGCTACCTGGGGCAGCTCGGGGCGGCGTTCGCGGATGACCTGGATGGGCGCCAGATTGTTGGCCTGGTGCAGCGGGGCCAGCGAATTGAGCGCGCGCAACTGTTCCAGTACCTGGTCATCGACCAGCACCGGCGCGCTGAAGGCCGTGCCGCCATGCACCACGCGATGGCCGATGGCGATCGGCGAGCCGTTGAGGTGGCCGCTGAGCCAGGTGCCAACGACCTCCTGCGCGTCGTTGACGTCGCTGGCATGGCGCGGGGCGATCTGGCGTTCGAGCACGGGCTGGCCGTCGCCATCGCGCACGCGCAGGCGCGGATGTTGGGTGCCGATGCCATCGAGCTGTCCGCCCAGCACGGGCGTGAGCTCGCGCTGGGTGCCGAGCTCGTACAGGTAGAACTTGATGCTGGAGCTGCCGGCGTTGATGACCAGGATGGTGTCGCGGGAACGGGCGGGCATGGCGGACCTTACTGGATGGGGGCCACGCGGGCCAGGTGGTGGGCGTAGATCATGGCCACTGCGCATGAGGCCAGGCGCGAGCGCGCGCTGTCAGCGCGGCTGGTCAGGATGATGGGCACGCGTGCGCCCAGCACCACGCCGGCGGCGTCGGCGCCGGCCAGGAAGGTCAGGTTCTTGGCCAGCATGTTGCCGGCTTCCAGGTCGGGCACCACCAGCACCTGGGCACGCCCGGCCACCGGCGAGACGATGCCCTTGACCTCGGCGGCCTGCGGACTGATGGCGTTGTCCAGCGCCAGCGGGCCGTCCAGGATGCCGCCGGCGATCTGGCCACGGTCGGCCATCTTGCACAGCGCGGCGGCTTCGATGGTGCCCGGGATCGTGGGCATGACCTGTTCGACGGCCGACAGGATGGCCACGCGCGGGGTGCCCAGGCCCAGGCCCAGATGCAGCTCGATCACGTTGCGGATGATGTCGGCCTTGGTGGCCAGGTCGGGGAAGATGTTGATGGCCGCATCGGTGATGAACAGCGGCTCCGGATAGCTGGGGACGTCCATGATGAAGACGTGGCTGATGCGCCGTCCGGTGCGCAGGCCGGTATCGCGCGCCACCACTTCGTGCATGAGTTCGTCGGTGTGCAGGCTGCCCTTCATGAGCAGGGCGGCCTGGCCGCAGCGCACCCGCTCCACCGCCATTGCGGCGGCAGCGTGGCTGTGTGGCGCATCGACGATCTCGATGCCGTTCAGATCCATGCCGCAGGCCTGGGCCACTTCATGGATCTTGCGCTGCGGCCCCACCAGGATAGGTTGCAGCAGGCCCATGCGGGCCGCTTCCAGGGCCGAGCCGAGCGACGTCTCGTCGCAGGGATGGGCGATGGCGCAGGTGGCCGGCGGCAATTCCCGTGCGCGGGCGATGAGTCGATCGTAATGAGGATGCGGAGCGGTCATGGCGTCCTTGGCGTCAACGGCCCGTGCTGCGCTTGCGCGCCGGGCGGGAGGGAGTGGCGCGCTGGGCGGCTGCGGGGGGGGTCTGGCTCGAGGCGGGGGCCGCCGGTTTGGCGGACGTGCTCGGGCGGCGGGCAGCAGCAGCCGGTGTGGCGGCCGGCTTTGCCACCGGCTTGGCGGCGGTTTTGGCAGCGGGCTTGGCGGCAGTCTTGGCCGGGGCTTGGGCGGCGGCCTTGGCGGCCGGCTTGCGGGCGGCCGGCTTGGAG
>JAEWJD010000037.1 GCA_023386765.1 Pseudomonadota bacterium
CCGGCGTGGGAGCGGCCGCTTGCGCGGGGCCGGGCGCCGCCTCGAACGGCGACGGCGCCACGCGAGCCTGCGCCGCTGGCGGAACCGGGGCAGACGCGCCGGCCTGGGGCTGCTTGAGCCGGTCGAACAGGTTTCGCAGAGCGGAATCGTTCATGACTTCACCGGGGTCGGCGCCCGCGTATGCCGGCCAATACGGCCAAGCACAGGCAGGCGGGCATTGCGGGACAGGTCATCGCCGCAGCGCAGGCGACGGCGCGTGAGCTCCAGCAGCATGGCCAACGCCAGGCCGCCGAACAGCCCCACCGCCAGGCCCAGCACCAGGCTGCGCGTGACCTTGGGACGCGAGGGCGAGGTCGGCATCTCGGCGACCCGCAGCACCGACAGGTTGGGCAAGGAAATATTGCTCGCCATCAAGATGCCGTCGTACTTCTGCAAAGCCGTGTTGTAGACCTGCTCCATGCCGGCGAACTGGCGCTGATAGGCCGCGATGCGATCGCGATTGCCCATCTGCTTGAGCACCTTGGCGCGCTGCGCCTCGATGTCGCGATGCAAGGCCGTGCGTTGTTGCTGCAAGCGGTTGAGCGCGCTTTCCTGCGCCTCGATGGCGGCCTTGGCCTGGCGGGAAATCTCGGCCTGCATCTGCGAGCGCTGCGCCAGCAGCCCGGTTACATCGGGGTGTTTGGGTCCGAGCGCGCCGCGCAACTGGCCCAGCTGGTGATCCAGCACGGTCAAACCGTTGCGCAAGTCATTGAGCGGCATGACCGTGCCGACCTCGGGCAGGTCTTCCGCGCGCATGCCGCCCTGGAGCAGACGCTGGGTGGTGTCGTTGCGGGCGCGGGCCTCTTCGAGCTGGGTTTCCAGCACCAGCAGCGAACTGACCATGTCATTGAGCCGGCGGATATCGATGTCGCCGCCTTGCTGCGTATCGACGATGCCGGTCTCCTGCTGGTAACGGGTCAGTTTTTCCTGGATGGCGTCGATGTCGTTGCGCAATTGGTCCAATTGCGCCGTGTATTGCTCGCTGCGCGCACGCGCGGCCTGCGAGGCGATATTCTGGCTGACCGCGATATAGGAATTGACAATCGCATTGGCATAATCGCGTGCCTTCTGGGGCGAGTCGGCGGAAAACGCCACCGTGAGCACCCGGCTGTTGGGCTGCTTGGTTACTTCCAGATTACGCTTGATGGAGGCCACCAGCGCCTGGTGCGCCGCCGATTCGTTGGCATCGGCGGCCGGCAGCAGGCCCAGGGTTTTGATCATGTGATCGGCCACGGCCTGGCTCTGGATCATGTCGATCTGGGTCTGCATATAACTTTCATCAAGCAGCGCGGAAAATGAACGACCGTTGATCGGGTCATTTTCTCGATAGTCGATGAAGACGTCAGAAGTGGCTGTCCAGACGCGCGGAATCACCAGCAGCATCATGCCGGTCAACACCAGTGTGGCCAGAGCCACCCAGATGATAAGCCGGGCCCGCGCGGCCAGCATGGCTAACACCTGGTTCAACGACAGCAGACTGTTATCGGGAGACGGGCTCACAGGCAGACCTTGAGACAGCGTACGGGATATAGGGACTGATTCTACCGGAGACGCCTGCGCCAAGGCAGGCGACCGCGCCGCCCATGAAGGGCCGGTCGGGAATCCCGAAAGCGCGACGCCAAACGCATGGGCCTTGGCGCGGCGGAAAAGACGCTGGCGATTATAGGCGCTGACCCCGGTTAATTGAGGCTCCCGCCCGATGGCTGGCCGGCACTTCGTAAAAAAATATTACCCGCCTGCCAGAAACCGGACTGCCCGGCGCCCGTGGTCAGCGTGCCCGCCCTGCCGGACATTATTCAAAATGCCCCGCGGAAGCCAC
Organism: Pseudomonadota bacterium; assembly: GCA_023386765.1. Classification (GTDB taxonomy): domain Bacteria; phylum Pseudomonadota; class Gammaproteobacteria; order Burkholderiales; family Burkholderiaceae_B; genus Bordetella. The sequence continues at coordinate 1,859 of JAEWJD010000037.1, forward strand.
CCATGCAATACCGGGCAGCGGCACGGAATAACCCCCGCGATAATGTGCACCGGCCTGCGGCATTACCCGCCGCAGGCTTTTCACATATCGGCCCGGCCGCCGCCGCAATCTGCCTGCTGATGCCACGGGGCCCGCTCAGGCACGCGGCGCGCGGCGCGCCAGAAACGCGCTGGGCGGCTGGCCAAAGGCACGCCGGAAGGTCGCGCTGAAGGCGCTCGGACTGTCATAGCCATGGGCCAGGGCCACTTCCAGCACCGAGGCCCCGGCGGCCAGCATCGGCACGCTCAGGAGCAGCCGGGCCTGGCGGCACCAGGCCCCGAAGTTCAAGCCGGTTTCGCGCAGGAATAGCCGCGCCAGGGTGCGTGGATGCATATGCATCGCCGCGGCCCAGGCCGCCAGCACCACCGGCTGGGCGGGATCATCGATGAAATGGCGGCAGCGCGCCAGCAGCCCGGCATGCGCCGGCATAGGCACGTGCAGCGGCAGCTCGGGCGCCAGCGCGATCTCGTCCAGGATGAGGTCCATGATGCGCGCCTCGCGCCCGCCGCAGGGATAGTCCAGCGGCAATTCGACAGCGCTGACCACCAGCTCGCGCAGCAGGCGCGAGACCTGCAGCACCTGACAATGCGGCCAGAACCCGCCGCGCAACCCCGGCTCGACAAATACCGTGCGCATTGCCACCGGCGCGCCGGCCATGCGAATGTCATGCAGGGTCGCCGGCGGCACCCAGACGGCGCAGCCCGGCGGCACCACCCAGCCCCCATCGGGCGTGCGCACCAGCATCACCCCCTCGGTGGCATGCAGCAACTGGCCGCGCCGGTGCCGGTGCGGCGCAATGGCCGCGTTGGCCGGCATGTCGGAGGCGAAGGCCGCCACCGGCCGCAAGGTGTGCTCGCCATGGATAGGGTGGGCGGGAGGATCCGGCACGCGCACGGCGGGCGGCAACTGGGCCTCAAGGGCGCGCGGCAGGGGCATGGCGATCAGGGCTTGTCATTTTTGCGACGATTTTTGTTCATTCCAAGCAGGATTACAAGATGCCGCCTGCCTAGCATGTATCGCTTTCCCCTTCTCCCTCTCAGGAAAGCCCATGCTCTCTCCCCTTCCCTTGTTCCAGGCGCGTCCACGATGAATCGCGCCCGCCTCGGCTTGCTGACCGGCACCCATGCCGTCAATGACCTCTACCAGGGCTTGGTGCCGGCCCTGCTGCCCTTCATGGTGCTCGAACGCGGCTACAGCTATACCGCCATCAGCGGCCTGATGCTGGCGGCCACCGGCCTGTCCAGCGTGGTGCAGCCGCTGTTCGGGCTGTATGCCGACCGGGCCGCGCGGCCCTGGATGATTCCGATGGGCTTCATGGTGGCTGCCTTGGGCCTGGTGCTTGCCGGCATGAGTGCCGAATACTGGGTCAGCTGGCTGGCCGCCGTGCTCTGCGGCCTGGGTATCGCGGCCTACCACCCGCCGGCCACGGTAGCCGCGCGCCAGGCCGGCGGCACGTCGCAGAAGGCCATGAGCGTCTTTTCGGTCGGTGGCACCATAGGCGCCTCGTTTGCACCACTGCTGGCCGCCCTGGTGGTGGCCGATGGCGCGCTCGAACGCAGCTGGCTGCTGGCGTTGCCGGCCTTGCTGATGCTGGGAATCTGGCAATACGGTACGCGAGCCGATGCCCGCACGCCGCCTGTCACGGCGCGCGCGCGCCACGGCCACGCGCCACAGCGCCCGCTCAACCAGTGGCCGGCCTTCTTTCTGCTGTGTGCCGTCATCGTAGGCTGGTCCATCCCCTATGTGACCGTGCTCTCCACCTTGCCCCTGTATGTCACCCGCGAACTGGGCGGCAGCGCCTTCATGGGCGCCGCCACGCTGACCACTTTCACGGCCGCCGGCGCGCTGGGCACGCTCCTGGGCGGTTGGATGGGCGATCGCAAGGGCCGCATGCGCCCGATCCGCTACGGCTATCTGCTGGCGCTGCCAGCGCTCGCCTGCCTGGCGCTGTCGAGCACCCCCCTGGCCGCCTGGAGCAGCACCTTTGCGCTGGGCCTGTTCATGTTCCTGCCCTTTGCCGCACAGGTGACGCTCGCACAGGATTACCTGCCCCGCAACCAGGCCACCGCCAGCGGCATCACGCTGGGCCTGGCCATGTCCATCGGCGGAATGGTGGCGCCGCTCTTCGGACTGCTCTCGGATGCCCGCGGCTTGCGCTACACGTTGAGCGCCGTGCTGGCCGTGCTGTGCCTGGCAGCCCTCATGGCCTGGTGCCTGCGCAACCGCCAGCAGTTGCCGGCGCCGGCGGCCGCACGCGCCTGAAGCCCGGCCTCGGCGCGGGGCCAACACCCGGACCGGATTGCGAATCAGTTACACTGCAAATAGTTTTATTTTCATAACTGATTCATGCCGCCACCCGCTGTGCACGCCCGCCGCCACGCCATCCTGGCCATCTGCTGCCTGAGCCTGTTCCTGGTGAGCCTGGACAGCAGCATCGTCAACGTGGCGCTGCCGGCCATGGGGCGCGATATCCAGGCCGATGTCTCCGACATGCAGTGGATCATCGACGCCTACACCCTGCCCCTGGCCAGCCTGCTGATCCTCGGCGGCAGCCTGGGCGATCGCTACGGACGCAAGCCGGTGTTCATGACCGGGCTGACCCTGTTCGCCCTGGGCTCGCTGCTGTGCTCGATTGCCCCCACGCCGTCGGCGCTGATCGCCGCGCGCGCGTTCCAGGCGCTGGGCGGGGCGATGCTCAATCCGGTGGCCATGTCCATCATCACCAATACCTTCACCGATGGGCGCGAACGCGCCCAGGCGATCGGCGTCTGGGGCGCGGTCAACGGGCTGGGGGCGGCCGCCGGGCCGGTGCTGGGGGGCTTTCTGGTGACCGCCGCGGGCTGGCGCTCCATTTTCTGGATCAACCTGCCGGTGGCGGCCATCGGTCTGTACCTGACCTGGCGCTTCATCCCGGATTCACGCGCGCCGCAGCGGCGCCGCTTCGATGCGCCCGGGCAATTGCTGATGCTGGCCATGCTGGCCTGCGGCATCGGCGCGATCATCGAAGGGCCTCGCGCCGGCTGGTTCTCGCCGCTGGTGGCCGGCCTGGCCGGTGCGGCACTGGTCTCGACGGCACTGTTCATCGCCTGGGAACGGCGCGCCGCCGAACCGCTGATCGACCTGAGGCTGTTTCGCAACCGGGGCTTGAACGCCGCGGTACTCAGCGCCATTTTCGCGTTCGCCTCGCTGAGCGCGCTGCTCTTTCTCAATACGCTCTATCTGCAGGACACTCGCGGCCTGAGCCCGCTGGCGGCCGGCCTGATGACCCTGCCGATCGCCTTGCTCACGATCCCCTTCTCGCCGCTGTCGGGATGGCTGGTCGCCCGGGTCGGACCGCGCCTGCCCATGATGGCGGCCGGCCTGGCCTATGCCGTGACGGCCCTGCTGCAATGGCTGCTGTGGCAGGACGCCAGCAGCGCCACGCTGCTGGGCATCTATGCCCTGTTCGGCATCGGCACGGGCCTGGTCAACGCCCCCATCACCCACGGCGCCGTCTCCAGCCTGCCGGGCAGCCAGGGCGGCGTGGCCGCCGGCATCGCCTCGACCTCGCGCCAGATCGGCCTGGCGCTGGGGGTGGCCCTGGCCGGCTCCATCATCGCCGTGCCCGATGGCGGCGTGGCTGCCGCCACCCTGGTGACACGGGCCCAGCCCATGTGGATCATCGCCCTGCTCATGGGCGTAGGGATCTGCGCGATGGGCTGGCTGGCAGGCAGCCAGCCGCAGGCCGGCAAGGCTGACCATGACCGCTGACCCTTCCCTCGCGGCCATCCAGGCCTGGGCCAGCCTGCGCCGCTTCGTGGTTGAAACCCACAACCCGCGCAAGACGCTGTCGCGCGCGCTGGGCATCACCTACTTCAAGATCAAGATCCTGCTTTACCTGGAACGCCACCCGCAGGCCTCGGCCTCCACCCTGGTGCAGCAGTTCGCTTCCGACAAAACCTATATTTCGCTCATCCTGCGTGATCTCGAAGCCGACGGCAGCGTCCTGCGCAGCGCCGACCCCCAGGACCGCCGCAGCAAGCGCATCACGCTGACCGGGCCGGGCCGGGCGCGCGCGCAGCAGGCCGCCCGCCTGCTGGAGCGACCGCCGGCGGGCCTGGCCCGCCTGAGCCCGCAAGAACTCGCCACCCTGCAGGCCCTGCTGGACAAGGCTGCCGCCGACACCTAGGCCCGCCTGGCCGGTTTTGCTAGTATCGGCCCTTACCCGTTCTTTGACCGCCATGCTCAATACCGCCCTGCGCTACTTTCTCGAAGTGGTGGACTCTGGTTCGCTGACCGTCGCCGCCCAGAAACTGCACGTCTCGCCGTCAGCCGTCAGCCGTATGATCCGCAAGCTCGAAGAAGAGCACCAGACGCTGCTGTTCGAGCGGCATGCACGCGGCATGGTGCTCACCGAGGCCGGACGCCTGCTCAAGGCGTATGGCCGGCGTGCCTCGCTGGAAGCCGAACGCACACGCGCCGAGATCCGCGATCTCAGCCACGTCGGCCAGCGCCTGATCCGCATCTCTGCCAACCAGGCCTTCGGGCGCGAGTTGCTGCCGCGCGTGATCGGCCAGTTCCGTGACGAAGACCCCAGCCTGAAGTTCGAACTCAATATCCTGCAGTCCTCCGAGATCAACCGCCGCGTGCGCGAAGGCGAGGACGATATCGGTGTGAGCTACAACCTCTCGCCGCCGCAGGGCGTGCACATCCAGTACGCGCGCCGCATGCCGGTGTTTGCCATGATGGCCCCGGACCACCCCCTGGCTGCGCGGCCCACGCTCTGGATGCGTGAAATCGATGATCATCCGGTGGCCCTGATGGGCCCGGGCAGCACCATCCGCTTCATCATCGACCTGTGCTGCATGCACGCGCAGATCGAACTCAACATCGCCCTGACCTGCAATAACCAGAGCGCCATCCAGACCAGTTGCCTGCGCTGGGGCGCGATCGGCTTCTCAGGCGACCTGACCGTCATGACGGCCACCGAACGCGGTGAGCTGGTGGCCATTCCCATGGCCGACGCCGAACTGCACCAGCGCAACGTGCACATCCAGACCATGGCCGAACGTCAGTTGCCGGCCAGTGTGAACCGCTTCGTCGAATCGATGGTGCTGCACATGGACGCCGCCTACACCAGCCCCACCTGGCAGGCGCCCAGAACGGAAAACGGCGCGCCCTGACAGGGACGCGCCGCAAGCCACCCGCCGGCCCGATTAGCCGAGCTCGGCGGCCCAGGCCGGCTCGTGCCAGGCCGCGCTTTCATCCAGCGGCCACACCGGACGTGGCAGGCGCTTGAAGGCGATCTGCTTGAGGTTGGGCGTGGTCAGGCCCGGGCTGTCGACATCATGGATGCGTTCATTGGGGAAGAACTCGTCGAAGCCGGCGCGGTAATGCCCCCGGCTTTTGACAATGACGTGCCCGGCCGTGGCGATATCGATGCCGTGCATCTCCAGCATGGCCGGTTCGGCCAGCTGGCGACGCAGGCTGCCCACCACCACCTTGATCCCCGAATCCACCAGCTCCAGCAGGCAGCTGCGGCCCAGCGAGAACTTGCGCCCCCGCAGGATGCCGCGCCGGCCCATGCCTTCGCCATCGGTCAGCTTGAGCACGCGCGCCTTGCTGGCATAGCGGCGTGAATACTCGCTTTCCTCGCGGTTGAAGACGGCCTCGAACTCGGCCCCCTCGCCCAGCGCGGCAGCCTCCTGGACCAGGGCGGGATCGACGAACACGCCCAGCACGGCCGGCACCCGCGCCTGATCGAAAGCACGCAGCAACCAGCTGGTATTGCCGCGCCCGCCCCCGCCGGGATTGTCGGCCACGTCGGCGAACAGCAACGGCTCGCTGGCCTGGCGGGCCAGCTCGACCGCCCGTTCGACGCTGATGGTATTGGCCACGTAGCGGCCGCGGTCGGCCCAGCCGGCGCGCGCGACCTGCAACGCCGTGCGACGCGCGGCCTGCAGGTCGCCGCGCGCGGTGACCGTGATGGTCAGCCCGCACT
>JAEWJD010000077.1 GCA_023386765.1 Pseudomonadota bacterium
TTCATGGACTGCGAGACATCGATCTGCCCGCTGATGGCCATCAGGGTCTTGTTGAGGTTGTTCACGCCCTCGACCGTGGAGATCTGCGCGAGCTGCGAAGTCAGCTCGGCATTCTCCATCGGGTTGAGCGGATCCTGGTTCTTGAGCTGCGTGACCAGCAGCGTCAGGAACTGATCCTGGATACTCTTGGCGGCGTTGGACGACACACTGCCGAACTGGGCCGACAGCGCGCCGGCTTCATTGGTAACGACGGTCATGATGGGGCTTCCTGCGGTCAGTTCTGGCCGATGGTGAGCGTGCGCTGCATCAGCTGCTTGGCCGTGCTCAGCACTTCGACGTTGGCCTGGTAGGAGCGCGAGGCCGCAATCATGTTCACCGTCTCGGCGACCGGATTCACGTTGGGCATGGACACATAGCCCTCCGCATTGGCCATCGGATGGCTCGGGTTGTAGACCATTCTCAGAGGCGACTGGTCCTCGACCACGCCGCTGACCTTGACCCCGCCGATGGCCTTGCCGGCCTGCGGCGCCACCTGGAACACCACCTGGCGGGCCCGATAGGGCAGACCGTCGGGCCCGACCACGCTATCGACGTTGGCGAGGTTGCTGGCCGCCACGTTCAGGCGCTGGGACTGAGCCGTGAGCGCCGAGCCGGAAATTTCAAAAATACTGAGCAGCGACATAGATGGCTGGACTCCTGTAACGCTTATTCTGAGATGGCCGACTGCAGGCCGCGGATACGGTTGGACAGAATCTGCAGACTGCTCTGGTAATGCAGCGTGTTGTCGGCAAAGTGCACCCGCTCGACATCCATGTCGACCGTGTTGCCGTCCAGGCTGGCCTGGTACGGCAGGCGGTACAGCAGTTCGGCCGGGCCGCTGTCGCCGACCGCCTTGGCCGGGATGTGGCGCGCCGAGGTCAGCGCAAGATGCGTGTCCGGCAGTTTCATGCGTCCGTCCATGGCGTTTTGCATGGCGGTCTTGAAATCGAAGTCACGCGCTTTGAAATTGGGCGTGTCCGCGTTGGCGACGTTGGCCGCCAGCACTTCCTGGCGCTGCGCGCGCAGGGAAATGGATCGCTGGAAGAAACTGAAGTCCTCGTTAAGCCGGTCTAGCATGCATCCTGCCTTCGGTCGGGGGGTGGAAACCGGACGCGCATGGCCCGGCCTTTTCTGGCATGCGAGCATCTTAGGGGTCAGGGGGTAGCGACAATCAGGCAAATAAACCGCTATTTCCAACGCAATTCGCGTCTTGCCCTCGCACCGGCTCTCCCTACAATCCTGTCATCATGCGAGTCCACGCCGCCCTGTTTTCACTTTGTCTCTCGGCTTCACCGGCTTTCGGCCAGGCCATGCAATCGCCCGAGGCGGTCGCGCAGGCCGCCCAGGCGCTGCTGGCCGCAGAGCTGGCCGCGCTCAGCCCCGAGGCCAGCATCTCCATCGAGGCTCCTCGCGTGGAACGGCTGCCCGCCTGCCAGCAACCGCAGGCGTTCCTGCCGGCCAATGCCCGGCTGCGCCCCCGCATGTCGGTGGGCGTGCGCTGCACGGCCCCGCAATCCTGGAGCACCTATGTCCAGGCCACGCTGAGCGCGCCGGGTCAGTATTACGTGACCAGCCGCGCCCTCGTGCCCGGCATGACCCTGGGACCGGACGACCTGCAAGCCCGCGATGGCGACCTGCTCACGCTGCCCGCCGGCACAGTGACCGACCCTGCCCGTATCGTCGGCATGCAGACCCGCCAGCGCGTCGGTGCCGGCCAGACGCTGCGCGAGCAGGCATTGCGCAGCGCCCATACCGTGCTGCGCGGGCAATCGGTGCGCCTGGTGGCGCGCGGTTCGGGCTTTACCGTCACCAGCGAAGGCCAGGCGCTGCACGATGCGCAGCCCGGCGCCATGCTGCAGGTGCGCACGGCCTCCGGGCAGGTGATCAACGGCCAGGTGCAAGCGGCCGGCGAAGTGGAGGTAGCGCTTTGAATATGTTACATATTGACGAACTGCCAGCCACTAAAGTTCGGCCCGCGCCTGCCGTTACCCGGGGCATGACAAGGTAGCGTCTGCCCAGGCGCCGTCTTTCTCTCGCATTGCGGAGTCCATCTTGAAGATCAATACCAACCTTGCCCGCCCGCTTGCCAATGTCCCGGCCGCCCGCAACGACGCGGCCGTGGCCCAGGCCTATGGCGCGTCCAGCGCGCCCCGCACGGGCAGCTCCCAGGTCGAGCTCAGCGGCGCCTCGCGCCAATTGCTGGCCCTGCAGGAAGGCGGCAAGGACATCGACATGGAGCGTGTGGCCGCCATCCGCGCTGCCATCGCTTCCGGTCAGCTGCGCATCGATCCCAGCCGGATCGCCGACAGCCTGATTTCCAGCGCCAAGGAATTGCTGAAGTAATCACCATGCCCAAATCCCTGCCCTCCGCCCTCGGCGCCTGTCTGGCGCATGAAACCGAACTCATCGAGCAGTTCGCCGCGGCCCTGGCCGCCGAAGGAGAGGCCTTGCTGGATCGCAAGGCCGTGCAGGCGTTGAAAGACGCGGCGCAACACAAAGAGCAGCTGGCCGACCAACTCGTGCTGGCCAGCCAGCGGCGCGACCAGATCCTGGCCGCCATGGGATTGGCCAGCGGCCACGCCGGCACCGAAGCCGCCGTCGCCCTGCACCCGGTGCTGTCGCAAGCCTGGCAGACGCTGCAGGAGCAGGCCGGCCAGGCACGCCAGGCCAACCAGCGCAACGCCCTGATCCTCGAGATCAATCTGCGCCATACCGAGCAGACCCTGGCCGCCTTGCGCCGGCTGGGCAGCCAGGGCGGCACCACCTACGACGCCAGCGGCCGTGGCCGCCCCCTGGGCGGTGCCAGCCGCTCGACCATCGTGGCCGCCTGAGGCCGCCGCAACGCGGCTGGCTCCCGGGGGGGGGAGCGACCTACGCCGCCCCTTGGGCCATCTCCAGCAAGGCATACATTTTCAGCAAGGCCACCGGCAACAGCCGGCTGGGCAGGCTGCGTTCGGCCGGCCCGATCAGGCCGGCCAAGGGGTTGCGTGCGCCCTCGGCCTGGCTGAGCTGCCAGCAGGCGGCCGCCAGTTGCCCGGCCAGTACCGCCTGGGTACGCATGGCATCCAGGGCCGGCGGCGTTCGCGGCAGCGCGGCCCACGCATGGCCCAGGTAGCGCAAGGCAGACTTGGCGCGCTCATGCTGCACCAGCCAGCCGGCGATCATGGCCGCATCGGCCTGGGCCGTGGCGAGATTGCTCAGGCCGAAGTACTGCGCCCGGATCTCGCCCGCCGCATCCACCACGCGCGCAGCGACCAGGCGCAGCGATGTGCCGTCTGCGCCACGCGCGGGCAATTGCACCTGCGTGCCGCTGGCCCACAGGGCCTGGCCATCGGGCAACTCCCCGGCCGGCACATAGCCCAGATTGCGCGCCACCGCATTCAGGGTGGTCGGGCAGTCATCCTGCACGATGCGCAAGCCCGCCGGGCAACGCGCCAGCCATAGCCGCCCGGCGTCGCTCAGGCTTTGGGCGAGCGCGGCCGCCCCCATGTCGAACACCTGCACCTGCGGCACCTGCGGCAGGGCCTCCTGCAACCAGGCGGCCCGGGCCAACAGGGCCGGCCCCGCTTGGTCCTGGCCCGCGGCCGAACCGAAAGTACTGAGCGTGCCATGCGGCAGCATGAGATGCTGGGCCGGGGCGGGCCCC
>JAEWJD010000106.1 GCA_023386765.1 Pseudomonadota bacterium
GAGGTGGTGCCGCTGTCGGAAATGAGTGAACGCATTCTCATGCGCGCCGGCGACCGGGGCCACCGAGTCTAGGCCCGGGGCGGCGCGCAGCACAACAATCTTCTTGGAGTTGAAATGGTAGACAAGGGCATAAAGATTCTGGTGGTGGACGATTTCCCGACCATGCGTCGGATCATCCGCAACCTGCTCAAGGAGCTGGGTTTCGAGAACGTCGATGAAGCCGAGGATGGCGCCATCGCCCTCGAGAAGCTGCGCAACGGCGGCTTTCAGTTCGTGGTGTCGGACTGGAACATGCCCAACCTGGATGGCCTGGAAATGCTCAAACAGATCCGCGCCGACGCCGCGCTGGCCTCGTTGCCGGTGCTGATGGTGACGGCCGAGGCCAAGAAGGAAAACATCGTGGCTGCCGCCCAGGCAGGCGCCAGCGGCTATGTGGTCAAGCCGTTCACGGCGGCCACGCTGGAAGAGAAGCTGAACAAGATCTTCGAGAAACTGGCAGGTTGAGGCCGTCATGAACGCGACGACTGGTATACAGCAGGAACCCACCGATCTGATCCAGCGCATCGCTTCGCTTACGCGGATGCTGCGCGACAGCATGCGCGAGCTGGGCCTGGATCAGGCCATCAAGGATGCCGCCGAGGCCATCCCTGACGCCCGCGACCGGCTGCGTTACGTGGCCCAGATGACCGAACAGGCCGCCAACCGGGTGCTCAACGCCACCGAGGCGGCTGGCCCGGCCCAGGACGCCATGGCGCGTGGCGCCAAGGCGCTGGACGCCCGCTGGCAGCAATGGTTCGATCAACCGCTGGAAATGCCCGAGGCGCGCGAGCTGGTCAAGGACACGCGTGCCTTTCTGGCGGACGTGCCGGAGCAGACCCAGTTCACGCAGGCGCGCCTGATGGAAATCGTCATGGCGCAGGACTTCCAGGATCTGACCGGTCAGGTCATCATGCGCATGATGGATGTGGTCGGCGCCATCGAACGCGAGCTGCTGCAGGTACTGCTGGAGAACGTGCCCCAGGAGCGGCGCGACGAGGCCCAGGGCCTGCTCAACGGCCCGCAGGTCAACCCGGGTGACAAACCCGATGTGGTGACCAGCCAGGATCAGGTCGACGATCTGCTGGCCAGCCTGGGCTTCTGAGGCCGGCCGGGCCCGCTGCGCGGGCAGGGCAGGGAATAGGGCGGCTTTCTCCCCGTTTCTTGGGCGATCGCGCCCGGGGCCCTGCTCCTAGAATCTCCGCGGGCCGCCTGCATCCTGGCGGGCGGCCGTTGCGCAGACCATGGCCGAAGAAAGCGATCTCGAAAAAACAGAAGCCGCCTCTCCCAGGCGCCTGGAAAAGGCGCGCGAGGAAGGGCAGATTGCGCGTTCGCGCGAGCTGACGACGTTTCTGATGCTGGCCGTGGGCGTGTCGGCGCTGTGGCTGAGCGCATCCTTTCTTTATCAGGGGCTGTCCGGTGTACTGCGTCGGGCCTTGGGGTTCGAGACGCGCGTCACGCAGGATCCGGGGGCAATGGTCAGCCTGGCGACCCAGGGGGCGGGCGAAGCCTTGTGGGTGGTGCTGCCCATCTTCGGGGCGTTGGCCATTGCCGCGGTCCTGGGCAGCGTGGCGCTGGGCGGCCTGGTGTTCTCGGCCAAGCCCATGGCCTTCAAGCTCTCCAAGCTCAATCCGCTGTCGGGCCTGAAGCGCATTTTCTCGGCGCAGACGCTGGTCGAACTGGTCAAGGCGATGCTCAAAGCCTTCCTGGTGGGCGGGGTGGCGGCCAGCGCCATCTGGTATTTCCACGATGACATGCTGGGCCTGATGCACGCGGCGCCGGCGGCCGCGCTGCCGCGCGCGCTGCGCCTGGTGGCGCTGTGCTGCGCGCTGATCGTGGCGGCCCTGCTGCTGGTGCCCTTGCTGGACGTGCCCTGGCAGATCTGGTCGCACCTGAAGAAGCTGCGCATGTCCAAGGAAGACGTGCGCCAGGAGCACAAGGAAAGCGACGGCGATCCGCATATCAAGGCGCGCATCCGCCAGCAGCAGCGCGCCATGGCGCGCCGCCGCATGATGACCCAGGTGCCGCAGGCCGATGTGGTGGTCACCAATCCGACCCACTACGCCGTGGCCCTGCGCTATGAAGAGGGCGCCGGCACCGCGCCGCGCGTCATTGCCAAGGGCAGCGGCCTGGTGGCTGCCCGCATCCGGGAGATCGCGGCCGACCACCGCGTGCCCACTCTGGAGGCGCCGCCGTTGGCGCGCGCGTTGCATCAACACGTCGAACTGGGGCAGGAAATCCCGGTGGCGCTTTATACCGCGGTTGCCGAAGTGCTCGCCTGGGTGTTCCAGTTGCGCAGCTGGCGCGCGGGCGAGGGCGAGGCGCCTTCGGCGCCGGCGACATTGCCCGTACCCGCCGAGCTGGATCCCGGCGTGCAAGGAGTCTGACGAATGGGCGCTCTGCTGACCCTATTGAAAACCCACGGCGCGGCCAACGCGCGCGTGCTGGCCGGCCCGGTGCTCATCGTGCTGGTACTGGGCATGATGGTGCTGCCGCTGCCCACCTTCCTGCTGGATCTGCTGTTCACCTTCAATATCGCCCTGTCGATCATGATCCTGCTGGTGGCCATGTTCACCCGCAAGGCCCTGGATTTTGCCGCCTTCCCGTCGGTACTGCTGTTTGCCACGTTGCTGCGGCTGTCGCTGAACGTGGCGTCGACCCGGGTGGTGCTGCTGCACGGCCATGAAGGACCGGACGCCGCCGGCAAGGTGATCGAGGCCTTCGGCCACTTCCTGGTGGGTGGCAATTTCACGGTGGGCCTGATCATTTTCGTGATCCTCACCATCATTAATTTCATCGTCATCACCAAAGGGGCCGGGCGCATCGCCGAGGTGGGCGCGCGCTTTACCCTGGATGCCATGCCGGGCAAGCAGATGGCCATCGATGCGGATCTGAACGCGGGCTTGATTGGCGAGGACGTGGCACGCAAGCGCCGCGCCGAGGTGTCCCAGGAATCCGATATCTATGGCTCGAAGCACGGAGCCAGCAAGTTCGTGCGCGGTGACGCCGTGGCCGGTCTGCTGATCATGGTGATCAACGTAGTGGCCGGCCTGATCGTAGGCGTGGCGCAGCACGACATGTCGCTGGGCGAGTCGGCCCGGGTCTATAC
>JAEWJD010000115.1 GCA_023386765.1 Pseudomonadota bacterium
CGTCATGATCATGCTCCTCATGCGCCGCGCTGAAGACACGCGCCTTGACACCCTGCGACGCCACCACCGTCTGGCCCTTGAAGCCCGACGCCCGGGTCAGACGCGTCAGCCAGGGTTCGAAGCCCAGGCCGTTGACTACCAGCACCTGTGCATCGGCGAGCTTGCGCGAGTCGGCCGCGCTGGGCTCGAAGCCATGCGCATCGCCATCGCGGCCCACCAGGCTTTGCACCGTCACCTGCGGCCCGCCCACCTCCTTGACGAGGTCCTCCAGGATGGAAAAACTGGTCACCACCTTGACCGGCGCCGCCCAGGCGCCGAAGGCCGGCAATACAGCCAGGGCCAGCAGGCCCAGGCGACGCGCCCAATGAATATTCATGTTCATACCTCGCGAGGGAAAACCGGCCGGGGCCGGCGCAACAACGTGCGCAGGCCGTCCTGCGGCCCCGCCACCATGGAAAAGAGATACAGCGCGCCAGCCGCCAGAATGATGGATGGCGAGGCGGGCAGATCGGCATGGAAGGAGGCCAGCAGGCCCACCCAGCACGCCAGGCTGGCCAGCGCGATGGCCAGCAGCATCTGGCCAGCGATACTGCGCGCCCAGAAGCGGGCAGCCAGGGCCGGCAGCATCATCATGCCCACCACCATCAGCGTGCCCAGCACCTGAAACCCCGCCACCAGATTGATCACCACCAGTGCCAGGAAAACGAAATGGGCCAACCAGCCGCGCGCCCCGACCGCGCGCAGGAAGCCCGGATCGAAACACTCCATCACCAGCAGACGGTAGATGACCGCCAGGCACACCAGGGTCAGCGAACTCACCACCCCGGCCAGCCAAAGCGCGCCATCGTCCAGGCCCAGCACCGTGCCGAACAGCACATGCAGCAGATCGACGTTGGAGCCTCGCAGCGACACCAGCAACACGCCCAGCGCCAGCGAAATCAGGTAGAACGCCGCGAAGCTGGCGTCTTCGCGCAGGGGCGTGAGCCGCGTGACCAGCCCCGACAGCAAAGCCACGGTCAGGCCGGTCAGGATGCCGCCCACCAGCATCGCCCCCAGGGACAGCCCGGCGAGCAGGTAGCCGGCTGCCACCCCGGGCAGGATGGCATGCGACATGGCGTCGCCCATCAGGCTCATGCGGCGCAGCACCAGGAAAACCCCCAGGGGTGCGGCGCCGAAAGCCAGCGCGACCGCCCCGGCCAGGGCGCGCCGCATGAAACCGAAATCTGCGAACGGCGCCAGCAAGATCTGCCATGCGCTCATGCCGCCTGCCCCCGTCCGCCCAGCACCTGCGCAGTCGGCCCCCAGGCCAGCACCCGGCCAGCCAGCAGCAGGGTGTGCGGAAAATAGGCCCGCACCAGCGCCTCATCGTGCAGCACGGCGATCACCGTGCGGCCCTCGGCATGGCAGGCGCACAACAACTGCATCAGGGCGGCGGTGGTCGAGGCATCGACCGCCGCGAACGGTTCGTCGAGCACCAGCACCGGCGCCTGTTGCATCAACAGGCGGGCAAACAGCACTCGCTGCAACTGTCCGCCGGACAGGGCCTGCAGACGGCGGCCGGCACAATCCTGCAAGCCGACCCGGGCCAGCGCCTGCCAGGCCAGCTGCGTCTGCCCGGTGGGCACCGCGCGCCAGGCGCCAACCCGCCGCCAGGCCCCCATCACCACGGCATCGAGCACCGTGATCGGGAAATCGCGTTCCAGCTCGGCGGCCTGCGGCAGCCAGGCCACCTGGCCCTCGGCCCGTTGCACGCGGCCCGACAACGGCTTGAGCACGCCGGCCAGCCCTTTGACCAGGGTGGATTTGCCCGCGCCGTTGGCGCCGACGATGGCCGTCATGCTGCCAGAGGGGAAGCAGCCGCTCACCGCCTGCAGCACCGGCTGCCCGCGCCAGCCAAAGCAAGCCTGCTCCAGGATGAGGGGGGCCGGGGTCATGCCAGGGCCCAGTAAAGCAAGCCCCAGACCAGCAGGCTGGCAGCAAGCGCCCAACCCAGCCGCCAGACCAGCCCTTGCCGCAGCACGGAAGAAGAGAACGAAACCATTACAACCCAGGCCATTACGGCCGATTTTCGAATTTCATTATGTTATATCATAACAACCTGGGCGCGGATCCCCGGAGCCAGGTGTTTTCTGATACCTTCGCCTCATTCCTGAACCGTCTGTTCCCGCGCCATGTCTGCCCCTGACCGCTCCAGCCGCGCCGACACCATCGGCGCACAACTTCATCTCGCTGAATCCCTCTGTGCCGAGCGCGGCCGCCGGCTCACGCCGATCCGCCGCAAGGTGCTGGAGCTGCTGCTCACCCATGGGCGCAGCCTCAAAGCCTATGAGCTGCTGGAGGCGATGCGCGAAGTCCATCCGGGCGCTGCCCCCCCGACCGTCTATCGCGCCCTGGACTTCCTGATGGACGAAGGGCTGATTCACCGTCTGGACGCCGTCAATGCCTGGACGGCCTGTCATGACGCGGCCGGCGCGCCGCATGACCTGCTGGTGGTGTGCACCGGCTGCGGCGCCGTGGCCGAGATCAGCGATCCGGCCATGAGCCAGCAACTGGCCGAGCGTGTGGCCCTGACCGGTTTCGCCCTGGCGACCCACGAAACCGAAATCCGCGCGCTCTGTCCGCAATGCCAGAAAAAAGCCCCGCCGGCGCATAGCCACCCCCATTGACGCGGGGCGACGGTTGGCGGGTTTTGCCCCCATTTGCAGGGATTACCCCGATATTGGCCGCCTAAGGGCGGCGATCTGCATCAAAATGCAGCGCGCACAGAAAGCGGGGTTTGCCCCTGACAGCCGACTGTGCTGTAATCCTGCGTCCGGTCGCGATTGGCAACCCCCGCGGGCGCATCGACCGCCCCAGGGAACCTCCAGTCTCGGCAGCCCCAACTCGAGCCGCGAGTTGTCGCATTCACGTCGCCGGCACAGGCTGGCGTGCGTCGGGGCGCATTCCCCAGGCACGTCAGCCGCTGGCGATGGCTTAACGACAGGCACCCCTGTCGGTTCAGCGTTTGCTCACACCCGTAGCCGATTTACGCACCCAGCATCGTCATGACTACCCCGCGCAATTTGGACAAAATGGTTCCCGTCACCATCCTCACCGGCTTTCTCGGTGCCGGCAAGACGACCCTGCTCAAGCGCATCCTGACCGAATTCCACGGCCGCCGCGTGGCCGTGATCGAAAACGAGTTCGGGCCGGAAAGCATCGACAACGATCTGCTGGTCCAGGACAGCGACGAAGAGATCATCGAGCTGTCCAACGGTTGCGTATGCTGCACCGTGCGCGGCGACCTGATGCGCACGCTCAATGAGCTGCGCACCAAGCGCCAGGCCGGCGAGCTGACGTTCGAGCGGGTCATCATCGAAACCACCGGCATGGCCAACCCCGGCCCGGTGTGCCAGACCTTCTTCATGGACGACGACATCGCCGAGTACTACCGCCTGGACGCGGTCGTGACGGTGGTCGACGCCAAGCACGGCATGGCTACGCTGGACGCCCAGCCGGAAGCCCAGAAGCAGGTCGGTTTCGCCGACCGCATCCTGGTTTCCAAGCGCGATCTGGTCAACGATGCCGATTACGAAGCGCTGCGTGCGCGCCTGCTGCGCATCAACCCGCGCGCCCCGATCACGCCGGTGCACTTCGGCGAGGTCGAGCTGAAGTCCATTATCGACATCAGCGGCTTCAACCTGAACTCCATCCTGGACATCGACCCGGAATTTCTGGCCGATGAACATCCGGATGCCAAGCACGACCATGACCACGGTCATGATCACGGCCACGGTCACGATCATGACCATGAGTGCAGCGCGCATTGCAATCACGACCATCATCACCATCCCGCGCATGACGACGAGATCGGTGCCTTCGTGTTCCGCTCCGACAAGCCTTTCGACCCGGCCCGCCTGGAGGAATTCCTCGGTGGCGTGGTGCAGGTGTATGGCCCGGACCTGATGCGCTACAAGGGCATCCTCTACATGAAGGGCATCAACCGCCGCATGCTGTTCCAGGGCGTGCACATGATGATGGGTGCCGAACCCGGCAAAGCCTGGACCTCGGCCGAGAAACCGTCCACCAAGATGGTGTTCATCGGCCGCAAACTGCCGCAGGAGATTTTCACCCGCGGCCTTGAACAGTGCCTGGTGGGTTGATCCCACCCCGGCAGACCCGAGTAGAACCGTACTGCAAGGACTCTTTAGCGCCAGTCAGATAGGTTATACGGCCACCCAGGCGGCGTCTTCGGATGCCCTCTGGATTGATTCATAGTGGAGTGTTTTCATGGCTACGAAGGCAGCAACCAAAAAATCAAGCAAGTCGGCGAACGATACGGCGATTGATCTGCCCAGCGAAGAGGAATTGCTGGCCATGCCCGAGGCCGACTATATGAACGATCGCCAGCTGGCGTTCTTCAAGGAACGGCTCAGGCAGCTCGAGCAGGACATTCTGGCCAACGCCGGCGAAACCACCGAGCACCTGCGCGAGACCCAGTTCGTGCCCGATCCGGCCGACCGTGCCACGATCGAGGAAGAGCACGCCCTGGAACTGCGCACCCGTGACCGCGAACGCAAGCTGCTGAAAAAAGTGCAACAGGCCATTGCCAGCATCGACAGCGGTGAATACGGCTGGTGCGAGGAAACCGGTGAACCCATCGGCATCCCCCGCCTGCTGGCCCGGCCCACCGCAACGCTCTCCCTGGAAGCCCAGGAGCGCCGCGAAATGCGCCAGAAGCTGTACGGCGACTGAGTTGCCCGCCTGAAGGGCCGCCAGCCGAAAAGGGCTATGCTGAGCAATCGGCATAGCCCTTTTTTTCGCCTTGAAATGCGCGGCGACGCCCCCACATCAATCCTTCATAGGAAGGAAAGCATGGAACAATTTCACGCCACCACCATCGTGTGTGTCCGCCGCGGCAACCGCGTCGCCCTGGGCGGCGACGGCCAGGTCACCCTGGGCAATATCGTCATCAAGGGCACCGCGCGCAAGATCCGCCGCCTCTACCATGACAAGGTGCTCGCCGGTTTCGCGGGCGCCACCGCCGACGCCTTCACGCTCCAGGAGCGCTTCGAGGCCAAACTCGAAAAACACCAGGGCCACCTGATGCGCGCCGCCGTCGAGCTCACGCGCGACTGGCGCACCGACCGCGTGCTGCGCCGCCTGGAGGCCATGCTGATCGTGGCCGATGCCGAACATACCCTGGTGCTGACCGGCAACGGCGATGTGCTCGAACCCGAGCACGGCCTGGCCGCCATCGGTTCCGGCGGGGCCTACGCGCAAGCCGCTGCCCTGGCCCTGCTGCACAACACCGAACTGGCACCCGAAGACGTGGTCAAGCAAGCCCTGACCATCGCCGGTGACCTGTGCATCTACACCAATCAGAACCACGTGATCGAAACGCTGGGCGGCTAAGGCCGCACAGAGCCGCAAGGATTCAGCCATCATGTCCGCCTCGACCATGACGCCCGGAGAGATCGTCTCCGAACTCGACAAGTTCATCATCGGCCAGAACCGCGCCAAGCGCGCGGTCGCCGTGGCCCTGCGCAACCGCTGGCGCCGCCAGCAGGTCGCCGAACCGCTGCGCAACGAGATCCACCCCAAGAACATCCTCATGATCGGCCCGACCGGCGTGGGCAAGACCGAGATCGCGCGCCGCCTGGCCAAGCTGGCCAACGCGCCCTTCATCAAGATCGAAGCCACCAAGTTCACCGAAGTGGGTTACGTGGGCCGCGATGTCGACACCATCATCCGCGACCTGACGGAATACTCCATCAAGCAGACGCGCGAACAGGAAATGCGCCGCGTGCGCAGCCACGCCCAGGACGCCGCCGAAGACCGCATCCTCGATGTGCTGGTGCCGCCGGCCCGCAACGCGATGGGCGAACCGCAACGCGACGAAGCCAATACCACGCGCCAGACCTTCCGCAAGCGCCTGCGCGAAGGCCAGCTCGACGACCTCGAAATCGAGATCGACGTGGCCCAGCCCATGCCGCAGATGGACGTCATGACGCCCCCGGGCATGGAAGAAATGGCCGAGCAGCTGCGCGGCATGTTCGCCGGCCTGTCGCGCGACAAGACCAAGCCCAAGAAGATCAAGGTCAAGGAAGCCTTCAAGCTCATCATCGACGAAGAGGCCGCCAAGCGCGTCAACGAAGATGATCTGCGCGCGGCCGCCATCGCCAACGTGGAACAGAACGGCATCGTGTTCCTCGACGAGATCGACAAGATCGCGGCACGCCAGGAAAGCGGCGGCGCCGACGTCTCGCGCCAGGGCGTGCAGCGCGACCTGCTGCCGCTGGTCGAGGGCACCACGGTCAACACCCGCTATGGCATGGTGCGTACCGATCACATCCTGTTCATCGCCTCGGGCGCTTTCCACCTGTCGCGCCCCTCGGATCTGATCCCCGAGCTGCAGGGCCGCTTCCCCATCCGCGTCGAACTGGATTCGCTGTCGGCCGAAGACTTCGTGCGCATCCTCTCGCAGACCGACGCGTCGCTGGTCAAGCAATACTCGGCCCTGCTGGCCACCGAAGACGTGACGCTGGAGTTCACCGAAGAAGGCATCCAGCGGCTGGCCGAACTGGCTTTCTCGGTCAACGAGCGCACCGAGAACATCGGCGCGCGCCGTCTCTACACCGTGATGGAAAAACTGCTCGAAGAGCTGTCTTTCGACGCCAATGCCCAGGGTGGCCAGGCCGTCTGCATCGACGCGGCCTACGTGGACGCACAACTGTCCGAAGCCGCTGCCAGCCAGGATCTGGCCCGCTACGTGCTGTAACGCCCCGGATCGGGACAAAAAAAGGCCCGCGCGCAAGCGCGGGCCTTTTTCGTGGGCAATGACCCGGATTACTTCGAGATCTCGGTCACGACGTACTTGCCGTCCTTGCGCGTGGCCGTGAAGCGGACCTTGTCGCCCGGCTTGAGCGAGGTCAGCAATGCGGGCGCGGCCTGATAGACCAGCGTCATGGCCGGCAGATCCAGGGCCGAAATGGCGCCATGCTTGAGCGTGACCGTGCCAGCTGAGGCATCGACCCGGCGCACTTCGCCGCTGGCCTGAGCGGACTGCGCCAGCGCCTGCGGGCTAGCCAGGGAAACCACGGCGATGGCGGCCCCCAGGGCCAGCGAAGCGGTGTACTTGCGGGAAAAGCCCATGATTCATTCCTCCTGCGCGGCCATGCGGCCACCATGCCTCAAGAATACCGCGATCCCGCCCTGCCCCACAGCCCGTATTCGCAGCCAAGCGCAGCCAGATGCTGCGATTGGCTACAACCCTCCCCCTGCCCGTGCGGCGGCCGGTGTATCCCCCTAGAATAACGACCCAGGGGCGCTTCGCCCATTTTGACTACAAGGATTCGACATGGGTAACCGCCTCTCGGTCATCACCACCCGCACGGGCGACGACGGCTCCACCGGTCTGGGCGACGGCAGCCGCGTGGCCAAGGACGATGCGCGCGTGATGGCCATGGGCGATGTCGACGAGTTCAACAGCCTGCTCGGGATGTTGCGCTGCGAGCCCCTGCCCGAGGAAGTCTCGGCTGACCTGCTCACCATGCAACACGATCTCTTCGACATGGGGGCCGAACTCTGCATCCCCGGCCACGCCGCCCTGAGCCGCGAACAGGTGGCCCACCTTGATGACCGCCTGGCGTTCTACAACGGCGCACTGTCGCCGCTGCGCGAGTTCATCCTTCCCGGCGGCTCGCGCGCGGCCGCGCTGGCCCATCTGGCCCGCACGGTGGCGCGCCGCGCCGAACGCGCGGTGATCACCCTGGCCACGCAGGCGCCGGTCAACGCGCCATTGCGCCAATATCTGAACCGCAGCTCCGACCTCATGTTCGTGCTGGCACGCTACCTGAACCACGCCGCCGGCCATCCCGACGTGCACTGGAGCAGCCGCCACTCGCGCATCACATCAGGCTGAAGCGCCCGCGCCAGAATGAAAAAACCCACCCGCTTGCGGGTGGGTTTTATTTGAGGGGTAGGCCTCAGTTCACGCCAGCGGCATGTGCCTGCTCGTCAGCGTGATACGACGAGCGCACCATCGCCCCCACCGCCGCATGGGAGAAACCCATGGCATAGGCTTCGCGCTCAAACATGGCGAAGGTGTCGGGATGGACGTAGCGCAGCACCGGCAGGTGATGCTCGGAGGGCTGCAGATACTGGCCGATGGTCAGCATGTCGACGTTGTGGTCACGCATGTCGCGCATAACCTGCAGGATCTCTTCGTCGGTCTCGCCCAGGCCCAGCATCAGGCCGGATTTGGTCGGGACTTCGGGATGAAGCGCCTTGAACTCGGCCAGCAGCTTGAGCGAATGATGGTAGTCCGACCCAGGACGGGCCTGTTTGTACAAACGCGGCACGGTTTCCAGGTTGTGGTTCATCACGTCGGGCGGGCCGGCGTTCAGGATGCCCAGGGCGCGATCCAGACGACCGCGGAAGTCGGGCACCAGCACCTCGATGCGGGTCGTGGGCGACAGCTCGCGGATGCGCGTGATGCACTCCACGAAGTGGGCCGCGCCACCGTCACGCAGGTCATCCCGGTCGACCGAGGTGATCACCACATAGGACAGCTTCAGAGCGGCAATGGTGCGTGCGAGGTTTTCCGGCTCATTGACGTCGAGCGGATCCGGGCGGCCATGGCCGACATCACAGAAGGGGCAGCGCCGCGTGCATTTGTCGCCCATGATCATGAAGGTGGCCGTGCCCTTGCCGAAGCATTCACCGATGTTCGGGCAGGAGGCCTCTTCACAGACCGTGTGCAGATTGTGCTCGCGCAGGATGCGCTTGATATCGTAGAAACGCGAGCCGGGCGTGGCGGCGCGCACGCGGATCCACTCGGGCTTCTTCAGGCGCTCGGCCGGAATGATCTTGATCGGGATCCGGGCGGTCTTGGCCTGCGACTTCTGTTTCTGGGTAGGATCGTAGGCCGCGGTGGCGGCCGGGACGCCGTTCACGGGCGGATTAGCATCGGGCTGCGTGGACATGAGACACCTTCTGGACCGCCCCGGACGCGTCAGGCAGTCGGAACCAAAAATGGCATTCTACTCCCCCGCCACGGCTGCGCCCGCAGCCGATGGAATGCGGGACAGCCGGCGAGCCATCTGGGCCGCCAGCGCCTGACCCGCATCGTGCAGGCTACAGGAAACTCCGCAAGCGGCCAGGTCGGTCGTGCGCAGGCCTTCGTAGCCGCAGGGGTTGATGCCGGAAAACGGCGCCAGGTCCATGGCCACGTTCAGGGCCAGGCCATGGTAGGCGCATCCGTTGCGAATCTTGATACCGAGCGCGGCGATCTTGGCCAGCGTGCCGTCGGCCTGGCGCACATAGACGCCGGGTGCGCCAGGCTGGCGTTCACCGGCCAGGCCGAAGCCATCCAGCACGGCCAGCGCCGCGTCTTCGAGCAGCGCCACATAATCGCGCACATACAGGCCGGCGCGGCGCAGGTCGAACAAGCTGTAGGCCACGACCTGGCCGGGGCCGTGATAGGTCACCTGCCCGCCCCGGTCGCAGCGCACTACTTCGATGCCGCCAGGATTCAGGATATGGCTTTCACGCCCCGCCTGGCCAAGGGTATAGACCGGCGCATGCTCGCACAGCCAGATCTCGTCAGGCGTGGCCGGCCCACGGCTGGCGGTGAACGCCTGCATGGCCTGCCAGACTTCGGTATAGCCGGCCTGGCGTGCCAGCCAGGCCACATTCACATCCATGAAGACACGCTACAGAACGATGGACACCATCGGATGCCCGTGCAGGGCGCGGTACAGGGCATCGAGCTGTTCGCGCGAGGTCGCGCGCACCGTGAAGGTCAGGCCCAGATAGTTGCCACCCTTGCTGGGCCGCATCTCGACCGTGGCCGCGTCGAATTCGGGATCGAACTGCAACACGAGGTCGGTCAGGGTCTGCGCGAGTTCCGGGTGGTGCTTGCCCATCACCTTGATGGGAAAGTCCGAGGGATACTCGATGAGGGATTCTTCGGGAGGGATAGTGGTCATGTCGATCTCGCTGCCGGATGGCGCAACGCGCCATCCGGCGTCAGGCCGCGATCAGAGCGCGGCAATGCGGGCATCATAACCCGCGCGCAACTTGCGATACACCGGCCCCGGACGGCCGTCGCCCACCGGTTTGCCATCCAGACGGGTCACCGGCAGTACTTCCTTGGTGGCCGAGGTGATCATGATCTCGTCGGCGCTCTCGACCTCGGCACGGGCAATCGGGCGCGACTCAAAGGCCACGCCGGCGGCCTGCGCCAATTCGGTCATCAGGCCGTAGCGGATGCCTTCGAGGATGAGATGGTTCTTGGGCGGCGCCAGCAGCTTGCCATCGCGCACCACCCAGACATTGGTGGAGGAGCCTTCGGTCAGGAAGCCATCGCGAAACTGCGCCACTTCGTCGACGCCGGCATCAACGGCCTGCTGGCGCGCCAGCACGTTACCCAGCAACGACACCGACTTGATTTCGCAATGCAGCCAGCGTTCATCGGGGATGGACACCAGGCTCAGGCCTTCTTCGCGCTGCTTGTCCGTCGGCAGCGCCATCGGGGTGACCATCGCAAACACGGTCGGCGCAATGGCCTCGGCGGGAAAGGCGTGATCGCGTTTGTAGACGCCGCGCGTGATCTGCAGATAGACCATGCAGGTGGGCGCGGAGGATGCCGCCACCAACCGCTCGATGATCGCGATCAGTTCGGCGCGCGGCATCGGCGCCGCGATGCGGATGGCCGCCAGACTGCGTTCCAGGCGGTCCAGGTGCTCGGCCATGCGAAAGACCTTGCCCCGGTACACGGGAACGACTTCATAGATGCCGTCGCCAAAGATAAAACCGCGGTCCAGAACCGAAATCTTGGCCTGGTCGGCGCGGGTGAACTCACCATTGAGATACACCAGGCTATCGCCCGGCATGCCCGGAATCATGCACAGCTCCTCGAGTCGCATGCGGTCCCTGCCGCATGGGCTGATGGCGCGGACGACGCCCGCGCCACATCATGCCGGACAATAGCTTACACCCGCGGCCGGTGCCTTAGTCGAACCAGCGCTTGACCGTATCGGCCATGCGACCGAAGAAGCCGGCGCGCTCGACGTCTTCCAGCGTCACCAGCGGTTCGGTGCGCAGCACCTTGCCATCCAGCGTCAGGGACAAGGTGCCGACCTGTTGGCCCTTGGCCAGCGGTGCGACCAGCGGGTCGGTGCGTTGGGCCAGCGGCTTGATCTCGGCTGCCTTGCCGCGCGGCACGGTCAGCCAGATGGGATTGGGCGGACCCAGCTTGACGTTGTCGATCGTGCCTTCCCAGACACGCGCCTCCAGGCCCGGCTGGCTCTGGTCGTAGAGCTTGACGGTATCGAAGTTCTGGAAGCTCCAGTTCAGCAGCTTCAGGCTCTCTTCGGCGCGCGTGGCCTCGCTGTCGGCCCCCACCAGCACGGTGAGGATGCGGCGATCACCGCGCAGACCGGTAGACACCAGGCAATAGCCGGCCGAATCGGTGTGACCGGTTTTCATGCCGTCCACGGAGGGATCGGCCCACAGCAGGCGGTTGCGATTCGGCTGCGTGATCTTGTTGTAGGTGAATTCTTTCTGCTTGTAGTAGTGGTAGTACTCGGGATGATCGCTGACCAGGTGGGTCGCCAGGGTGGCCAGATCGCGCACCGTGGTCACGTGCTGCGGGTTGGGCAGCCCGGTGGCATTCATGAAATGGGTGTCTTTCATGCCCAGTCGCTGGGCCTGTTCGTTCATGAGCGCGGCAAACGAGGCCTCGCTGCCGCCCACGGCTTCGGCCAGCGCCACCGAGGCGTCATTGCCGGACTGCACGATCATGCCCTGGATCAGCTCGTCGACGGTCACGGGCTTGCGCGGCTCGATGAACATGCGCGAGCCGCCCGTGCGCCAGGCGGTTTCCGACACCGGCACCTGCTGCTCCAGGGTCAGGCGCTTTTCTTCCAGCGCATTGAAGACCACGTAGGCCGTCATGATCTTGGTGAGCGAGGCCGGCTCGACCTTCTGGTCGGGGTTCGATGCGGCCAGCACCTGGCCACTGTTGACGTCGATGGTCATCCAGGCACGCGCCGCAATGACGGGCGCCGGCACCGACGACAACTCGCCGACCGTCACGACAGCCGGTGCCGCACTGCCCGCGGCAGCCATCGATGTGGCGGGCGACACGGCAGCCGGCGTCTGGGCGGCAGCCGGCAAGGACCAGGCCAGCATGGCCGCCAGCACGGCATGGGACAGCACGCGGCGCGGCGCGACAAAGGAGACGGGAAGAGAGGAGGAAGGCAGGAGTTTCATCGGCGAGAGTTCAGAAAGGCGCCGGTGGGCCGCGGGCACGGCCCCCGCGCGGCGCTCGTCAAAGATTATAGGCAGCGTATCCGACAGGGCCCGTCATCAATCGTTCCCGGATGGCGCCGAACATGCAACCCGATGCAACCCTGGCGCTCAGGCCAGGGTGAGCGCCAGCCGCTGGCTGACCAGTTCGCGCAGCGTCAGCAGCTTGCCATGAAAGAAGTGCGACGCCCCCGGAATGACCACCACGGGCAGGCCGCGCGGACGCGCCCAATCGAGCGCCTCGGCCAGCGGGACGACCTCGTCGACCTCCCCGTGGACGATGAGGGTGCTTTCGGGCAACTCGACCTCGCGGAACTGGAAGCGCCCGACTGCCGGGCCCATCAGCATGAGCGCATCAGGCTGAGCATCCTGCTCTGCCAGCGTGGCATAGACCTGCGCGGCCACGGCCGTGCCGAAGGAAAACCCTCCCAGCACCCACGGAGCGCCGGCCAGGTCAGGCAGGGCCTCGCGCAACTGCGGGATCAGGCCCAGCATATCGGCGGTTTCACCCACGGCCCGGTCGAATTCGCCCTCGGAAGCCCCAACGCCGCGAAAATCAGGGCGTACGGCCACCAGACCGGCATTCACGCAGGCGCGCGCCATGGTGGTGACCACCTTGTTGTCGCGCGCCCCGCCATGCAGAGGATGCGGGTGCAACAGCAGCGCCCAGCCGCGCGGCGTGCCTTCGGGATAGTCCAGCGCGCATTCGATGCGGCCGGCGGCGCCGGAAAAAACCTGGACTTCAGTGCTTGCGGACATGACCCTACCTGGAAAAAACGCGAAAACCCGATGTTAACCGCCCGTCGGCAGGACGGTCGCCAGCCAGGCCGCGACGTCGTCGGCAGCGGCATCGGTGGCCCGGCGCAATGCCAGCACGCCGCCGGCGGCATCCTGGCTGGGCGCCTCGGCCTGCTGCGCGAAACGCCGCTGGGCCAGCACCTTGCCGTCGCGCAGCAACACGGCCTGCAGCACCACCTGGCCCTGGCTGCTCGCACCATCGGGCGCAAACACCTGCTCGAAGCGGCTGAGCGTGACCTGCAATTGCGGCGCATGCGCCACGTTGCCGGCGCTGGTGAGCACTGCGCCTTCGCGTGACAGGCGCTCCTGCAGGCGCTGTTCAACCAGCGCGGCAGGCGGTTCGCTCCAGCGGTAGCCCGCGTAGGCCTTGGGCGCAGGGCTGTCGGCCAGGCGCCAGATCACGCCGGTGTCGCTCAGCGAGGGCGCAGCGCGGAAAACCAGTGCAATGGGCGCGCGCGCCGGCAGCGTCTGACTGCTGGCGACCTCCGGGCCCAGGTCAAAGCGCGCGGCCTGCGGCGCCACCCGGCCTACGCTGCAACCCGCCAACGCCACGGCCAGCGCGGCCGCAAGGCAGAGTTTCTTCATGCTTATCTCCTAAAGCCGGCAAAGCCGGGCTCGCCCGGGCCGGGCTCGACCGGCGCAGGCCCAAACAGAACCGATTGCGGCGTCTCGCCGAAGCGGCGCAGCACGGATTGCGCGCTGCGCGCGGCCTCATCGACCGAGTGCGCCATGCCGCTGACAGCAGGCAGCGTGTCGCTGCCCAGACGTGCGGCGGCGCGGGCGATTTCCTGCAGGCTGGCGCCCGCGGTGGCCAGCGGGCCGTCCGGGGCATTCAGGCGCACCAGCGCCTGCTGCGCCGAACGCATCATCATCGACACTTCATTGGAGTTCTGCACCAGCGAATCGACCAGCGGCCCCACCTTGCGCATGGCCGGGCCGAGCGCCTCGCTGGTGGCTTTGAGCTGGGCGCTGATTTCGGCGGTGTTCTGCAGGGTGGTGCTGAGCGCCTGGACGTTGGCCGGGCTCATCAGCGCATGCAACTCGTTCGCGGTGGACTCGAATTTTTCGATCAAGGCGTTGCCGCGCTCCTGCAGGCGGTCGAACAGCCCCGGACGCAGCGGGATGTCGGGCGGCTCGCCATTGCGGGCCACCAGCAACTGCCGCGAACTGCCGTCGTCACGCAATTCGACATTGGACAGACCGGTGACGCCCTGCACGCCCAGCTCCGCCCAGGTAGAGGCGGTAATCGGCGTGTCCGGCGCCACACCGATGCGGATGCGCACCTCGCCCGGACGCGCCGGGTTGAGCGACAGCGACTGCACCTTGCCCACCGGCACGCCCTGATAGCGCACGGACGACTGCGCCGTCAGGCCACTGACCGGCGTGGAGGAGACGATGACATAGGGCTGCAACGGCACACGGTCGCGGCCCACCCAGATGGCGACCAGGGCGGCCGCTGCCAGCAGCGCCAGCGTGAAGAGGCCTGCCAGCAAGGCATGACTACGGTTTTCCATTACCCGTTTCCTTGGGTGCGAGATCCCCCAGCGCGCGCCTGCCCCGCTCGCCAAGGAAAAAGCTATGAATAAAGGAGTGGTCGATCTTGAGAATATGCTCGACCGTATCGCAGGCAATCACATGCTTCTCGGCCAGTACGGCCACCCGGGTAGCCAACGCCAGCAGGGTATCCAGGTCATGGGTGACCATGACGACGGTAAAGCCCAGCTGGCGATGCAAGCTCTGGATCAGTTCGACGAACTCGTCCGAGCGCACCGGATCCAGCCCGGCCGTGGGTTCGTCCAGGAACAGCAACTCCGGGTCCAGCGCCAGGGCACGCGCCAGCGCCCCGCGCTTGATCATGCCGCCCGACAGGTCGGAGGGACTCTTGAGCGCGTCCTGGGCGCTCAGGCCCACCATCGCAAGGCGGCACATGACGACCTCCTGGATGAGGTCCTCGGGCAGGGTGCGCAGTTCACGCAGCGGCAACGCCACG
This sequence comes from Pseudomonadota bacterium, assembly GCA_023386765.1. GTDB lineage: Bacteria > Pseudomonadota > Gammaproteobacteria > Burkholderiales > Burkholderiaceae_B > Bordetella. The sequence goes on from JAEWJD010000115.1 coordinate 15,083, forward strand.
TTGTCGAACACCGTCAGCGCCGAGAACAGCGCACCGGCCTGAAACAACATGCCCCAGCGCTCGGACAGGCGCTGGCGCTGACCGAGCGACAGCTGGGTCAGGTCCTGGCCCAGGATGCGCACCTGGCCGCGCGCCGGGCGCGCCAGGCCGATGATCTGACGCAGCAGCACGGTCTTGCCCGAGCCCGAACCGCCCACCAGCACCAGGATCTCGCCAGGATAGACGGTCAGATTGAGGTTGTCGTGCACGACGTGGTCGCCGAAGGCCGTGCGCAGGCCGGTCACCGAAATGACGGGCGGCACGGTCAGCGTCTCGGCAGGGGATTGTTCCGGACTCATCAGATCCCCATCTGGCTGAAGATGACCGCATACAGGGCATCGACCAGGATCACGCCGGTAATGGCCGTCACGACCGACGTGGTGGTGCCGCGACCCAGGCTTTCGGTGTCAGGCTTGATGCGCAGACCGAAATGGCAGGCCACCAGCGCGATCAGCACGCCGAAGGTCATGCCCTTGAGCAGGCCGATCCAGTAGTTGGTCAGCGTGATGGCCGACGGCAGCGACTCGATGAACCATTGCGCCGATACGCCCAGCTGCATCTGGGCGGCCAGCATGCCGCCCATCAGCGCCATGGCGTCGGTCCAGAGCACCAGCAACGGCATGGTCACGGCCAGCGCCAGTACGCGCGGCAGGATCAACCGCTGGCTGTGCGAGATGCCCATGACCTCCATGGCGTCGAGCTCCTGGGTGACGCGCATCACGCCGATCTGGGCCGTGATGGCCGAACCGGAACGGCCCGCCACCAGGATGGCAGCCAGCACCGGCCCCAGTTCGCGCACGATCGACACGCCCAACAAGCGCACGATGAAACGGTCGGCACCGAAAATCTGCAACTGCTGGGCCGACAGGTACGACAGCACCACGCCGATCAGAAAGCCCACCAGGGCGGTGATGCCCAGCGCCTGCGCCCCGCTGCGGTAGATCTGGGCCGAGATTTCGCGCCAGGGGCCGCGCCCCGGACGCCACAGCAGGCCGACCAGGTCCAGCATGAGCTGGCCCAGCATGCGTATCATGGCCAGGCCATGATGGGCGGCATCGAAGATGGCCTGGCCGATGGCACGGATCGGGCCCAGCAGGTCCCGTGCCGGCGGTGCAGGCGGGGCTTCGCCGGCATTGGCCTGCAACGTCTGGAATACCTCGCGCTGGCCGTCGGTCAGGCGCAGCCGCTCGGGCAGCCGTTCGCCCCAGGCATGCCACAGCAGATTGGCGCCGATGGTGTCGAGCCGCTCGATGCTGCGCAAGTCCCAGGTAGCCTGAACGCCGGCCTGCTCCAGGGCACGCCGGCGGGCCTGCACCTCGCCTGGCAGCGCCAAGGCCTGCAGGCTCCAGTCGCCGCCCAGGCTGACCACCTCGCCGTCCCTGCGCAGGGCAGGTGCCTGGCAGTCGCGATCCGGCAGTGATTGCTGATGCATAAGGTGATAAAAACGGAAACGCCGCAATCCGGCGCCCGTACATCATAAACGAGCTGCGCACGCCAAGCCTGCCGCGGCCGTGCCCTACAATTCGCCCCATGTCCGCCCTGCCCCGTCCCGCTTCCCTCGATCTGCCCGCGCCCGCCGCCCTTGCGCGCGCCTTGCAGGATCGCCTGCCCGGCTTCACCCATGTCCAATGGGTCGAGAGCACCGGTTCGACCAACGCCGACCTGTTGGCACGTGTGCGCCAGACAAGCACGCCCAAGCCCTGGTTGCTGGGCGCGCACCTGCAGGAAGCCGGCCGCGGACGCGCCGGACGCCCCTGGAAGAACCGCAGCGGGGCCGCCCTGATGTTTTCCTGCGCCTTCGATGTGCGCCTGCCCCCGGCCCAGCTGCCGGCCATCTCGCCCCTGGCCGGCCTGACCGCCTGTGAGGCGCTGCGCCGCCTGAGCGGCAATGACGAGATCGGCGTGAAGTGGCCCAACGACGTGCAATGGCGCGACGCCAAGCTGGCCGGCGTGCTGGCCGAGACCACCCGCAACCCGGACGGCGACGGGCATACCGTGGTGATCGGCATGGGCGTGAACCTGTGCGATGCCGTCACGCTGTCGGCCGCGCTGGAGCGTGACATCGCCGACTGGACCCAGGTGGACCCCGGTACCCAAGTGCAGGACGTGGCCGAGATCGTGCAGGCCTCGGCGCTGGCCTGGCAACAGGCCATGTGCGAGCTCGAAAACGCCGGTTTCGGCGCCTTCATCGAACGCTATGCCCAGGCCGACGCCCTGGCCGGACGCAAGGTCAATGTGATCGACCGGGGCGCCATCACGCTGAGCGGCCAGGCTGCCGGCGTCGATACCTTCGGCCGCTTGCAGGTTCTGGGGCCGCAAGGTGCTGTGGCCATCACGGCCGGCGAGATTTCGGTGCGGGCCAAGACATGATTCTGCTCATCGATTCCGGCAACAGCCGCCTGAAAGTCGGCTGGCTGGATCCGCTCAGCGGGCACCGCGAGGCGCAGGCCGAGGCGTTCGACAACCTGGATCTGCAGGCGCTGGCACGCTGGCTGCCCACGCTGGCCGTCAAGCCGGTCCGCGCACTGGGCGTCAATGTGGCGGGCCAGACACGCGGCACAGACATCGCCGCCATCCTGGCAGCCAGCGGCTGCCCGATGCACTGGGCCCAGCCGCAGCGCGACGCCCTCGGCATGACCTGCGCCTACCGCGATCCAGCCCAGCTGGGCGCCGACCGCTGGGCCGCCATGCTGGGCCTGAAGGCCCGCCTGCCCCGGGGCCACGGGCCCGCCCTGCTGGCCTCCTTCGGCACCGCCACCACGCTCGATACGCTGGGGCCGGACGATTGCTTCATCGGCGGCCTGATCCTGCCCGGCGCGGCGCTGATGCGCGCCTCCCTGGCGCGCGGCACCGCCAATCTTCCCCTGGCCGAAGGGCCGCTGGCCGACTTTCCGACCGGCACCCATGCCGCCATCACCAGCGGCGTGGCCGCCGCCCAGGCCGGCGCCCTGGCGCGCCAATGGCTGGCCGGGCGCGAACGCTACGGCCAACCTCCCGCGCTGTATGTCTGCGGCGGCGGCTGGCACGAAGTGCGCGCCGAAGTCGAACAGTTGCTGCCCCGCCTGGCCGATGGCGACCGCGCCGCGCCGCTGCCGCAAGCGCTGCACTCTCCCGTGCTCGACGGACTGGCTGCCCTGGCCGCCGGCGGGCTGGCCTGAAAACGCAAACGAGACCCTCCCGATGCGCATTCTTTTCCTGGTGATCGTACTGGCCAATGTGTGGGTCTACGCCCTGGGCCAGGGTTGGCTGGGGCCGCGTCCGGTCGATGAAGGCCGTCAGACACAGCGCCTGGCACAGACCCTGCAGGCCGATCGCATCACCCTGCCAGGCCGGCCTTAGACACTCCGGCGCAAGGGGCCGAGCCAGTCCTGCAAGGCATCCAGGCTGCGTTCGACCGCGCCGGCATGGCCTGCCGTCCAAGCCAATGCGGCCTGGGCACGCTGATCCCGCAAGGCCGCGTCGGCCAGCCATTGATCGGCCAGCGCCAGCGCCTGGCCGGCATCCTGCACCCGTTCTGCCGCGCCAGCGGCAATGGCATCCTGGGTGGCCTGTTCAAAGTTGAAGGTATGCGGGCCGGTGATGACCGGCGTGCCCGCCACGCAGGCCTCGATCAGGTTCTGCCCGCCCAGCGGCGCGAAACTGCCGCCGATGATGGCGACGTCGGCAGCGGCGTAATAGAAGGCCATCTCTCCCAGCGTATCGCCCACCAGCACGTCGACATCGGCCAGGACGTGCCCCGCCGGGTCGCTGCGGCGCGCCAGCCGCAGGCCGGCGCCACGCACCTGCTCGCAGGCCGACTCGAAGCGCTCGGGATGACGCGGGATCAGCAGGTACAGGGGCCGGGGGCCCGACTGTTGCCGCATGGCCTGCAGAAACAGCGCGTCTTCCCCTTCCCGGGTGCTGGCGATCGCCACCACCGGACGGTCGAGCGCCGCACGCCAGGCGCGCCCTTGCGCCAGCAAGGCCGGTGGCAAGGTAATGTCAAATTTCAGATTGCCCGTGACCTGCACCGCCTGCGCCCCGCCCGCCCGCAGCCGCGTGGCATCGCGCTCGGTCTGGGCCAGCACCCGCTCCAGGCCGGCCAGGGCCTCGCGCATCACCCGTCCCAGGCGCAGCGACAGCCGCAACGAGCCGGCCGAGAAACGAGCACTCACCAGCGCCATCGGCAGGGCGCGCGCGCGCGCGGGCGGGCGCCGGGTGGGGG
>JAEWJD010000206.1 GCA_023386765.1 Pseudomonadota bacterium
GCCAGCCAGGCACAGCAGGACGCCGCGCTGAAGTTCGCCAAATGGGCCACCACCCCCGAGCGCGCTGCCGACTGGAGCATCGCCACCGGCTATGTCGCGGTCACGCCGGCAGCCTGGGAAACCGACAAGATGAAGCGTTATGTGCAGGAAGTGCCTGCCGCCGCCGTGGCGCGCGATCAGCTGGCCGTGAGCGTGGCCGAGTTCTCCACCCACGAGAACCAGCGCGTGACCAAGACGCTGAACGACGCGCTGCAGGCAGCGCTGACCAACGCCAAGACGCCGGAACAGGCGCTGGCCGATGCCCAGCGCGAGGCCGAACGCATCCTGCGTCCGTACCGCTGACCGTCGCAGCACGATGAGCCGCTCCTTACAGGCGATCTACGGCTGGCTGCTGTTGCTGCCAGCCGTCGTGCTGCTCGCCGCGTTCACCCACTACCCGGCGCTGTCCACGCTGTGGCACAGCTTTTTCTCCACCCCGCGCGGCAAGCGGGCAGCCGCATTCGTGGGCTGGGAAAACTATGCCGTCATGCGCGATGACCCGGTGTTCTGGAAAGCCCTCTGGAACAACCTCTGGTTCGCGCTGGGCACGATCCCAACCTCGATCGCGATCGCGCTGGCCATGGCCCTGTGGGTGAATCGCAAGCTCGCCGGACGCGGCTTTCTGCGCATGGCCTATTTCACGCCCACCGTCCTGCCGATGGTGGCCGTGGCCAATATCTGGCTCTTCTTCTATACCCCGCAATACGGCCTGATCGCCCAGGTCATGCAATGGTTCGGCCTGCCCGGCTACAACTGGCTGGGCAGCCGTGACACCGCGCTGCCTGCGCTGATGGTCGTGACGGTCTGGAAAGAATCAGGCTTTTTCATGATTTTCTACCTGGCGGCGCTGCAGACGATCTCGCCGTCGCTGCGCGAGGCCGCGCTGCTCGAAGGTGCCTCGCGCTGGCAGTATTTCCGCCGCGTGCTCTGGCCACTGCTGATGCCAACCACGCTGTTCGTGCTGGTCAATGCCCTGATCAATGCTTTCCGGCTGGTCGACCACGTGGTGGTGATGACCCGCGGCGGGCCCGACAACGCCAGCACGCTGCTGCTGTTCTACATCTACCAGGTGGGGTTCAGTTTCTGGGATACCGCCTACGCCGCCACGCTGACCGTCGTGCTGCTGGTGTTGCTGGCCGTCACCGCGCTGGTGAAATTCCGTTGGCTGGATCGCAGGACACACTACCAATGAATGCCAAGTCCGATTTCCTCGACACGCTGGGCGCCTGGATTCTGGGGCTGTTGTGGATCCTGCCGCTGGCCTATGCCATGTGGGCGGCCTTTCACCCGCCGGCCTATGCCACGCGCTTTGACCTGACCGCACCGCTGACGCTGGACAACTTCGTACAGGCCTGGAACGCGGCGCCGTTCCCGCGCTACTTCCTCAACACCTTCCTGCTGGTGACCATGGTGCTGGCCGCCCAGCTGGTGCTCTCCACGCTGGCCGGCTACGCCTTTGCACGGCTGGAGTTCCCGGGCCGCGATCTGGTGTTCATGCTGGTGCTGCTGCAGCTGATGATCATGCCCGACGTGCTGCTGGTGGAGAACTACCGCAGCATGAGCTGGCTGGGGCTGCGCGATACGGTGGTCGCCATCGGACTGCCGTATTTCGCGTCGGCCTTCGGCATCTTCCTGTTGCGCCAGACCTTCAAGACCGTGCCGCGTGAACTGGAGGAGGCCGCCCGGGTGGAGGGTGCCTCGCCGATGCAGATCCTGCTCAAGGTCTACGTGCCGCTGGCAAAGCCGGTGTATATCGCCTATGGCCTGGTGTCGATCAGCCACCACTGGAACAACTTCCTGTGGCCGCTGATCATCACCAACTCGGTCGAGTCACGCCCGCTGACGGTAGGCCTGCAGGTGTTCGCCTCGACCGACCAGGGGATCGACTGGTCGATCATCACGGCGGCCACCTTGCTGTCGGCCGCACCGCTGCTGGTGGCCTTTCTGCTGTTCCAGCGCCAGTTCGTGCAGTCGTTCATGCGCGCCGGCATCCGCTAGGGCCGGCACACCCGGGCGCGGGTCAATAACCGACAGTCAGGCCGGGCAGATCGACCGTGATGCGCGGCCGATCCAGCGCCAGCGCGGCATTCTCGGCGAACTCCCGGCCACGGCGCTCGTCGGAAGACAGGGTGTCGTGACCCAGCGCATCGGCCACGCCCATGATCTTGTCCAGCAACAACACCTTGCCGCTCGGGCGCAGGGGTTCGCAACCGAGCATTTCCCAGGTGCTGTCGAACCAGTCGCGCGCGGCCATGCCGGCTTGCTGGGACGGTTCGACGTGCACGCTGAAATCAAGCGAGCGGCGGGCATCGAAAATGATGGTGACTTCGCTGCGCATGGGGGTCTCCTGGAGTTCGGAAAAAGGGGGCCGGACGAACGCCGGCCCGACGGTGACAGACGCAGTATGCAGAAGTTGCCGGTCCGGGTTTGTCAGCCCGGCGACATTGCGTCACCAGCCCCGGCTGACCTCCCAGATCAGGTCGGCCCGCGCGGCGAGCGACTGGCGCATCATGTCCAGCAGCGGATAGGCGCGCTGCTGCAGGCTGACGGCCTGGTCCACCGGGTGCACCGGTTCGTCGGCTTCATCATCGTCGGGCGTCGGAGCCTGCCCGGCCACGGCGGCCTCCAGGCCGGCAATGGCCGCCGGCAATTGTTCGACCGTGAATACGCCGCGTTCGGGAATTTCGCCACCAGGGATCTTGCCCGCTGCCTTGAGCAGTGGGGCGGCATCCTCGGTGCGCATCAGGACCTCGGCCGTCGCCTTGGAATGAAAAGTGATCAGCATTGCTACTCTCCGGAGAGGGGAATTTTCATACACTACTCCATCGGTCCCCCTCTGCCAACTGCGCACGGCAACGGCCGGCAGCCGGGTTCGCGCTATCATTTAGGCACTTCCCGCGGGCGCGCCGGACTTCCGGCGCCGCGTACCCGCCCTCTGACTTTTTCCGCAGATCGCCCATGCTCCCCGAGCAACAACATCAACTCATTTCCCTGCTGCAGGAAGCCGTCGCCGGCCTGCTGCCAGACGCTGCCCCGACCATTCTGCTGGAGCGCCCCAAGGCCGCCGCCCATGGCGACGTGGCCACCAACGTGGCGATGCAGCTGGCCAAGCCCGCCAAGCGCAATCCGCGTGAGCTGGCCCAGGGCATCGTGGAGGCATTGCTGGCCCATCCGCAGGCCCGTGGCCTGATCGACAGCGCCGAGATCGCCGGCCCCGGCTTCATCAACCTGCGCCTGACCGCACAAGCCCGCCAGGCCGTGATCGCCGCCGTGGCCGCGCAAGGCGAGGCCTTCGGCCGCGCCGCCAAGACCGGCGAGAAAGTGTTGGTGGAGTTTGTCTCGGCCAACCCGACCGGCCCGCTGCACGTCGGCCACGCCCGCCAGGCCGCGCTGGGCGACGCCATCTGCCGCCTGTTCGACGCCAGCGGCTGGGACGTCACGCGCGAGTTCTACTACAACGACTCGGGCAACCAGATCCACAACCTGGCCGTCAGCGTGCAGGCGCGCGCCCGCGGCGTGCAACCCGATGCCCCGCAGTGGCCGGCTGACGGCTACAAGGGCGACTACATCCTGGACATCGCCCGCGACTTCGCGGCCCGCGCCTCGGTGCAGGCCGCCGACGGCGAGCCGGTGCAGGCCAGCGGCGACCTCGACAGCCTGGACGACATCCGTGCCTTTGCCGTCGCCTACCTGCGCCGCGAACAGGATCTGGACCTGCAGGCCTTTGGCCTGAAGTTCGACAATTTCTTCCTGGAAAGCTAGCTCTACTCCTCCGGGCGCGTCGAACGCGCCGTGCAGACGCTGATCGCCAACGGCCATACCTATGAGGACGGCGGCGCGCTGTGGTTGCGCACCACCGAGCTGGGCACCGGCGACGACAAAGACCGCGTCATGCGTAAAAGCGAGGGTGGCTACACCTATTTCGTCCCTGACGTGGCCTACCACCAGGCCAAATGGGAGCGCGGCTTCCATCACGCCATCAATATCCAGGGTAGCGACCACCACGGCACCGTGGCACGCGTGCGCGCCGGGCTGCAGGGCCTGGACGAGGGCATCCCCAAGGATTTCCCGGCCTACGTGCTGCACAAGATGGTCAAGGTCATGCGCGGCGGCGAAGAGGTCAAGATCTCCAAGCGCGCCGGCAGCTACGTCACGATGCGCGACCTGATCGACTGGGTCGGCCGCGACGCGGTGCGCTACTTCCTGATCCAGCGCCGCGCCGACACCGAGTTCGTGTTCGACATCGACCTGGCGCTCTCCAAGAGCGATGAGAACCCGGTGTACTACATCCAGTATGCCCATGCCCGTATCTGCACCATGATCAACGGCTCGGGCGCGCAGGATGACGCCATCGCCGCCGCCCCGGTCGATGCCCTGGTGGCCCCCACCGAATTCGCCCTGATGCAGCGGCTGTCCGAGTTCCCGGCCATCGTGCGTCTGGCCGCCCAGGAACTGGCGCCGCACCATATCGCCTTCTGGCTGCGCGACTGCGCCTCCGACTTCCACGCCTGGTACAACGCCGAGCGCGTGCTGGTCGATGACGCGGCGCTCAAGCTGGCGCGCCTGCGCCTGGCAGCCACCACCCGTCAGGTGCTGGCCAACGGGCTGGCCATGCTGGGCCTGTCCGCCCCGCAACGCATGTAGGTGTCCATGGCGACGAAACGCAAATCCGGAGGTTCCCAAGGCGGCAGCACGCTCTATGGCGTGCTGGCAGGCCTGCTGATCGGGCTGGTGCTGGCCGCCGCCGTGGCCTTCTATGTCACCAAGGCGCCGGTCCCCTTCGTGGACCGCGCCACCCGTCAGGGCAGCGCCACCGAAAGACCCATGGATCCGCGTACCGCACCCGATCCCAACCTCGGCCTGTATGGC
>JAEWJD010000295.1 GCA_023386765.1 Pseudomonadota bacterium
GTTTCCGCATGCGCTCTACGGCAAACACCAGCTCGCGCAGGCCGGCTTTGCGCCGGCCGACGGCATCTGGGTACTGGAAATCCAGGTACGCGATGCCGTCCGCCCTGTCGGTGCCTTCTACGAGGATGTGTTGCTGCGCGAGCCGCCGCCCTGACGGCAGGCATGCCGCGCTCACACCGGATGCGTACGCGAACAATAGGCTCGGACCAGCCGGCTCCAGAAACGGACGCCATCAGGCAACAAGGCATCATTGAAGTCGTAATACGGGCTATGCAGCGGGTGCGTGCCATCATGCTCGGCCGTCTTGGTGTTGCCATTGCCGATGAACACGAAACTGGCCGGCACCACCTGCTGATAGAACGAGAAATCCTCACCGGCCAGCGTGGGGGTCATGTCGCTCACCAGGCGCTGATCGCCGAAGGCCTCGGCGATCACCTGGCTGGCAAAGCGCGCCGAGGTTTCCTCGTTGATGACCGCAGGATAGCCACGGCGGAAATCAAGCTCGCCCCGCCCGCCACGCAACGCCGGAATGCCTTGCGCCAGGCGGCGCATGTCGCGCTCGATCTGATCCATGGTGGCGGGATCGAAGGCGCGTACCGTGCCGCACAGATGTGCGCCATCAGGCATCACGTTGTAGGCATCCCCGGCATGGATCTGCGTGATGGCCAAGACAGCAGCCTGCATGGGATCGCGCTGACGCGAGATGACGCTTTGCAGAGCCTGCACCAACTCGGCACCGATCACGATGGAGTCCACCGCCTTGTGGGGCGTGGCGGTGTGCCCGCCCACCCCCTCGACGCGGATATCCCACAGCGCCGTGCCCGCCATCACCGGCCCGGACCGCAAGGAGAAGGTGCCCGCTGGGAGGCCGGGCCAGTTGTGCATGCCGTAGAACACATCACAGGGGAAGCGTTCGAACAGCCCGTCCTGGATCATGGCGCGCGCGCCCGCGTTGCCGCCCTCTTCGGCCGGCTGGAACACGAACACGACCGTGCCATCGAAGTCGGGGCGGCGCGACAGCTCGCGCGCCGCGCCGAGCAACATGGCCGTATGGCCATCATGGCCGCAGCCGTGCATGCAGCCCGGACGCAGCGAACGGTGGGCAAACAGGTTTTTCTCGGTCAGCGGCAAGGCGTCCATATCGGCCCGCAGGCCGATGACGCGCCTGCCCTGGCCCGCGCGCAGGACACCCACCACGCCGGTTTTGCCGATCCCTGCGTGAACCTCCAGCCCCCAGCCAGCCAATCTCTCCGCCACCAAGGCGGCAGTCCGGTTCTCCTGGAAGGCCAGTTCGGGATGTGCATGTATCTGCCGCCGCAGTTGCACCAGGTCATCCTGCTGCGGCGTATCGTCGGTCAAGGTCTTCACGGTCTGTCGCCTCTTCTGGGCTAATCAATGACGATCTGGTTTTCCTGGGCGGCCTTGCGTGCACTGGAATAGGCGCGCTCGACATAGCGCCCGAACGCCTCGGCGCTCAACGGCTGCATGGCCCCGCCGATCGAAGCGATCTTGTCGGCCAGCGCCGGCTTGGCCAAGGCCGCCAGCAACGCCGCGTTGAGCTCCTGCGTCACCGCCGGGGGCAGGCCCGCCGGGCCGACCAGCCCGAACCAGGAGGGCGTATTGATGGGTGCGAGCCCCAGCTCGGTCAGGGTGGGCGTGTCGGGGAACTCAGCATCCCGTTGTTCCCCGGTCACGCCGAGCAACGACAGCCGGCCCGCACGGATCTGCGGCAACGCGACCGGCAGGTTGTCGAACATGAAATCGATCTCACCCGCCATCACCGCCCGCGACACTTCCGCCGTGCTCTTGTAGGGAACGTGGGTCATCGGCACACCACTCAGGCGGGCCAGCTGCGCCCCCATCAGATGGCCGGTGGAGCCTACGCCCGGGCTGCCATAGGTCAGCGGCGCCGTGCGCCCCTTGGCCGCCTTGACGAAAGCCTCGAAGTTGTCCGCCTGCATCGTTGGCGACGCCACCAGCACCAGCTTGACTTCGGCAATCAGCCCCAAGGGCGTGAAATCCGCCACGGGATCATATTTTGGCTGCCCCTGGATCGCCGGGGCATTGGCGTGCGAGCTGCCATTGGCCAGACACAGCGTCAGGCCATCGGGCGCGGAACGGGCCACGGACAAGGCACCGATGACCCCGCCGCCACCGGGTTTGTTCTCCACGATGACCGTATTGCCCAGGGCGGCCGCCAGATCGGCCGCCACCAGGCGCGCCAGAATATCCGCCGTGCCGCCCGGTCCCAACGGAACCACGATCTTCACCACCTTGTCTGCCAGCGCCTGGGCCCTGACGCCCGGCGACCAGATGCCGGCGGTCGCACCTATTGCGCCCGCCATGGCGGCCCCCATGAGTCGACGACGAGTGATCTCCACAGTACTCTCCCCTTTCTCTTGTTATCCCATCGCGCCGACGCTCTGGCCGGCTGGTTCATGACGGCCCGTCTCGGCCTGAAACTCCGGGCCGTAGGCGAACACCGCCGGCAGCCCCCCGGTGTGGATGAAAACCACCCGCGCACCGGCTTCGATCTCGCCTTGCTCACGCAACCGCAACAACCCGGCAAACGCCTTGCCGGTGTACACCGGGTCCAGCAGCAGTCCGTCGGTACGCGCAACCTGCATCAGCAAACGCAGGAGGCCGGCATCCGGCAGCCCATAGGCGGTGCCCACATTGCCGTCGAAGACTTCCACGTCGCGCTCGGCCACCACCGGTTCCCGGTCCAGCAGCGCGGCCAGCGCGGCACAATGCGCGCGCACGCGCGGGTGCTGCGCCCGCGGGTCGCGACGCACGCTCACCCCCAGGACCCGGGCTTGCGAGCCCAGGCTACGCAGGCCGAACAGCAGGCCGGCCTGCGTCTGTCCGCTACCTGAAGCCAGCACATAGTGCGTAGCGTTCCCCTGCTGCGCCAGCAACTCCTCGGCCGCATGCAAATACCCCACGCTGCCCAAGGGCGGGCTGTCCGGGCGCAGCGGAATGAGGTATGGCACTTCGCCCTGCGCACGGTAGCGGGCGGCGATCTCGCGAATGGCGGCATCGGCGCCCATCTCATCATCCAGCCCGGCATATAGGCTTACCGACGCACCATACATATCGCCCAGCAGCACGTTGCCCGACTGGCGGTAAAACGGGCTGTCCATGCTTGGCACCCGGTTCTCCAGCTGAACGTGGCAGCGCAGGCCTAGCCGGGCGGCAGCCGCCGCCGTGGCACGGGTGTAATTGGACTGAATCGCGCCGGTCACCAGCACCAGGGTGGCCCCTTGCGCAAGCGCCTGACCGAAGTAGTACTCCAGCTGACGGATCTTGTTGCCGCCCAAGGCCAGGCCGGTCAGGTCATCGCGCTTGACCCGCAGGTCAAGCGCCAGCTCGCGCCCAAGGTTGGGCATCGGCTCCAGCGGCGTGGGCGTCAAGGCCAGCACCGCCCGGGGCAAATCGATGTTCAAGGTCGCGCAGGCTTGGCGACAGGACTCCTGCATGGCGGCTCCGGCGTCGGCTATCGGGTAGGCGCACATTCCAGCACAGTTCGCGCGCCGCTTCATGAATCAACCTATTCAGGAATGCATAGCCCCCGCCGCGTGTTCAGGGCCTGGCCGGCGACTGCAGAAAATGGATGAAACTGCGCAGGGCCTGATGGGCGATCTCATGGCGCGGATAGATGAGATAACAGTCCCAGTACATGGGCTCGGCAAGCTGCAGCACCTGCAGGCCGTCCGGCACATCCGGCAGGCAGCGCGCATCGACCAGCGTCACACCGGCGCCGCAGGACACCAACTGCAGCGCGGTGCGCTGATTGCAGGCCTCGATAACCAGTTCAGGCGTCAATCCCTGGCTGGCGAACCTGGCGTCGACGATATGGCGAAACGGGCTGTCGGCCAGCAGCCCGACCAGGCGCTGCTCCGCCAGCTCCTGCCAGGTGACCACACCACCCTGCCCCAGCGGCGTGCCGCGAGGTGCGACGGCCACCACGGCCCGCCGCTCCAGCAAACTGCAGCGCACGTCGGTGCGCGCCTGGGCGTTGGCGCCGATGCCCAGGTCGAAGCGTCCGGTACCCACCGCATCCATCACCTGGGCCATTCCGCCCGTCTCGATCTCCAGTCTCAGGTTGGGATGCTGCGCCGAGAATCGCCCCACCGCATGCCCCACCAGCGTATCGAGAAAGACCGGCAGGCAGATGATGCGGATACGCCCCAGTTGCTGGCTGCGGATGGCCGCCGCGCTGCGGCCGATCTCTTTGAGGCCATCCGACATGCGCGCCACGATCTCGAACAGGCGATGCGCATCCGCGGTCGGCTTCATCCGATTGCCGTCACGAGTGAACAGCGCGAAGCCGATCTCCTGCTCCATGGCGCCAATGGCCCGGCTGACCGAAGGCTGCGACACCCCCATTGCCTGGGCCGCCGCCATGGTCGAGTGCAACAGCATCACATGCCGGAAGCACTCCACGTGGCGGAAAGTCAGCTGAAAATCCCCATGCCCCGGTAGCGGCCCGCTGGCGCCGGCCACTCCGTCTCTGGCCGTGTCCATTGCTTTCTCCTGGCAGCGGCGATGATGGTCGAGATCGGCAGCACATGCTGCCGGCGGACATCATAACGGCAGGCCGGGATCCGGTCGCTTCAGTTCGTCAACGGCAAATAGCCAGGCGGCAGGCCGGCCAGGGCCACGCCGCCGCGCAGCGTCTCCTCGGGCAACCCTGCGGCCAGGGGCGCCCGGGCGGCAATCAGGGCGGCCAGATCGATGCCGCAGTCAAAGCCCATGCTCTGCAGCATGAAGACCAGGTCCTCGGTCACGATGTTGCCCGATGCGCCCGGGGCAAAGGGGCAGCCGCCCAGTCCGCCCAGGCAGGCATCGAAGGCACGGATGCCTTCGTCCAATCCGGCCAGCGCATTGGCCAAGCCCAGCCCCATGGTGTCATGCAGATGCAGTTTCGTCAGCCGTGCTCCCACGGCATCCTGCGTCGCACGTACCGCCTCGCGCACGCTGCCCGGGTGGGCATAGCCCACCGTGTCGGCCAAGGACAGCTCATCGACGCCAACCTGGGCCAGGGCCCGGCCGACCTCAGCCACCCGCGCAACGGGCACGCTGCCCTCAAGCGAGCAACCGAACGCCGTCGCCAACGCGGCATCGACCCGCACCGCGCGAGGCTGGGCACGCAACCAGTCGACCACGGCGGCCACCGCATCGACCTGCCCTTGCGTGCTTTTGTTGACATTGGCGCGGCTGTGCGTGTCGCTGACCGACACGGGAATGGCGATCACATGGGCACCGGCCTCATAAGCGGCAATCGCCCCTTTGAGATTGCAGGCCAGCGCGCAAACGGTCAGGCCGTCGATCTTCAGCACCTGCGGCAACAGCAGGCCGGTCTGCGCCATCTGTGGCACCAGGCGAGGCGACACGAAGCTGCCGACCTCGATCTCGCGCACCCCGGCAGCAGCCATCTGCCGTATCCATTGCAGGCGCGTTTCCAGGTCCATCTCGCCGCGCGCGATCTGCAGCCCGTCGCGCGGGCCCACTTCGCAGATACGGATCGCTTCACCCATGATGCCCCTCCTTACTGTTGGATCTCGATGCCGGCGCTGGCGATGGTGTCGCGCGCCTTGGCGATATCGGCTGCGATCAGGTCAGCGAAGTCCTGCGGCGTGCCGGGCTGTGCCTGCAGCCCCTGCGTCGCCAGCGCTTCCCGGACATCCGAGCGCGTGAGCAGCTTGTTGAAATCCGTGTTCAGGCGCTCCACCACGGCAGCGGGCGTACCCGCGGGGGTCAGCACACCGTAGTAGGTCACGACGCTGTAATCGGGATAACCCAGTTCGGCCACCGTCGGCACCTCCGGCAACGAAGGATTGCGCTCGGGCGAGGTCACGGCCAGCGCGCGCACCTTGCCCGCCTTGAGCAGGCCCGCCGCCGACGAAATCGACGAACCGGCGAAATCCACGTGCCCGCCCATCAGGTCAGCCAGGGCCGGCGCCGATCCCTTGTAAGGCACGTGCTGCATCTTGAAGCCGGCGTCACGCTGCAGCATCTCCATGCCAATGTGCACGCCGCCACCGGTGCCGGAGGTGCCATACGACAGATGACCCGGGCGGCTCTTGGCCGCCGCGATCACCTCGGGCAGCGTGCGATAGGGCGAGCTGTCCGCCACCAGAAGCACCATGGGGGTAGTCGCCACCAAGGCCACCGGCACCAGATCCTTGATGGGGTCATAGGCGACCTTCATCAGCAGCGGGATCAGCGTCACGTTGTCGGTCTGACCGATCACCAGGTCGTGACCCTGCGCCGGCGCGCGCGCCGCCGCGGCCCGCCCCAGCGGGGAACCCGCGCCCGGCCGGTTCTCCGGGACGACCGACCAGCCATTGAGCTCATGCAGCTTATTGCCCAGCAGGCGGGCGATGTAGTCGGTACCACCGCCAGGTGTGGCGGGGATGATGATGCGGATCGATTTGCTGGGGTAATCCTGCGCCAGCGCCTGGCCCTGACAGGCCAGTGCCATGGCAGTCACGGCAAGTAGTTTGCGAATCATAGTTGTCTCCTCGGAGATGAGGGCAGGCGCCGGGCTCTGACGTCCCGGTCACCCGCCAAGGTTCAGGCGCCGATCACACCGGCATCGCGCAGGGCCTGGATCCGCGCGGCATCCATCCCCAGCGAAGCCAGAATGTCGGCGTTCTGGCCGCCCTGCACCGGCGGGTCCAGGCGTTTACCCACTTTCTGGCCATCGAATTCGATCGGCAGGGCGGCCGCCGAAATCTCGCCGCCGCCCGGCAGGCGGGTCGGAATCAGCGCGCCGCGCGCCTGCAGGTGCTCGTCGTCCAGCAACTCATGCGGCTGGCGTATCGGGCCGTACGACAGGTTGGCCGCCTCCAGCGCCTCGCACAGCTCTGCCGTTTTCCAGTGCTTCAGGATCCCGGCTACCCCGGGCACCAGCCAGGGGCGCGCGGCCTCGCGATCCACCGCCGTCGCCCGCCGCGGATCGCTGCCCCCCTCCGGCGGCAGGAAACGCTCGGCGAAATTGCGCCACTGGGCATCACCCACCACGGCCACGAACACCCGCCCGTCTGCGGTATCGAAAATGTCGTACACCCCCCATGGCGGGCGACGTTCGGCACCCATGGGACGCGGCGCCTGACCGGTCAACTGGAACTGAGCGATGAACTGCGCCACCAGCAGCAGGTTGTTCTCGAACAGGCCGGAGCGCACATGCCGCCCCTTGCCCGTGGCATGGCGCTCCTGCAGCGCAGCCAGCGCACCGACCACGCCGAAAGTGCCGCCCAGGATATCGTTGACCGAGGCGGCCACGCGCTGCGGCGTGCCATCTCCGCCGTTGATGTACGCCAGGCCGCCCATCATCTGCACCACTTCATCGAGCGCGGTACGGTTCTTGTAGGGCCCGGACAGAAAACCCTTGAGCGATACGTAGATCAGCCCCGGGTTCTGCGCCGCCAACGAGGCGTAGTCCAGGCCGTACTGGTCCAGGCCGCCATCACGGAAGTTTTCCACCAGCATGTCGGAACGCAGCGCCAGATCGCGCACGATCTGCTGTCCTTCGGGCGACTTCAGGTCCACCGCCAGGCTTTGCTTGTTGCGGTTGAACACCGGGAAATAACCGCTGCCCGAGCCGCGTAGACGCCGCGTGCGATCACCCTCGATCGGCTCGACCTTGATCACCTCCGCGCCCAGATCGGCCAGCACCAGCCCGGCCGCCGGGCCCATGATCATATGAGAAAGCTCCAGCACCTTGATGCCGCGCAGCGGCAAGCTGTCCGCTGACATGAATGCAGTGGGCATCGACGCCTCCAACTGACAACAAAAGTGCGCCCATCATCGGTGCGCCGGCCGCAGCCGGACAAGCGCTCTTTGGGAACGCCGCCCTTCTCTTTCTGGAACGTCCGGGAAATCCCTAGCCGCCGCAGCTCGATCACCTGCCAACGCCGGGCAGGCAGACAGGCGGGCCGCTGCGCCCTCATGGTGTAATGACCCTCCGTAAGCCGCCTATCTGCTTTCTGTTTTCTGCCGCGAAGAGCAACGACCTGTTTTCCGCCGATCCAGCCCACCGGCCCTATGTGCCGCTGGCCGAACGCCTGCGGCCGCGCACCCTGGCCGATGTGGTCGGGCAAACCCATCTGCTGGGGCCGGACAAGCCGCTGCGCGTGGCCTTCGATTCCGGCCGCCCGCATTCGATGATTTTCTGGGGCCCGCCCGGCGTGGGCAAGACCACGCTGGCACGCCTGATGGCCGACGGTTTCGACGCCCACTTCATCGCCATCTCGGCAGTGCTGGGCGGCGTCAAGGACATCCGCGAGGCCGTCACGGCCGCCCAGGTTGCCCAGGGACAGGGACGTCGTACGATTCTTTTCGTCGACGAAGTCCACCGCTTCAACAAAGCCCAGCAGGATGCCTTCCTCCCATATGTAGAAAGCGGGCTGTTCACCTTCATCGGCGCCACCACCGAGAACCCCTCTTTCGAGGTCAACTCGGCGCTGCTGTCGCGCGCCCGGGTCTATGTACTGCAATCGCTCAATGCCGAAGAACTCGGCCAGCTGGTCGAGCGTGCCATCGCGGCCTTCAACGAAAGCCGCCCCGAGCACCCCATCCAGATCGATGCGGCCGCGCGCGAGCAACTGGCCGGCTGGGCCGACGGCGATGCCCGCCGCCTGATCAGTGCCGTGGAAGTGGTGGCCGAATCGGCCGAAGCCGCCGGACGCAGCACGGTGGATGTCGAATGGCTGGAGATCGCCCTGTCGCAGAACCTGCGGCGCTTCGACAAAGGCGGCGACGCGTTCTACGACCAGATCAGCGCCCTGCACAAATCGGTGCGCGGTTCTGCGCCGGATGCGGCGCTGTACTGGTTTGCGCGCATGCTCGACGGCGGCGCGGACCCCAAGTACCTGGCGCGGCGCATCGTGCGCATGGCGATCGAGGATATCGGGCTGGCCGATCCGCGCGCCACCGACCTGGCCATCCAGGGTGCCGACATCTACGAGCGGCTCGGTTCGCCCGAAGGTGAGCTGGCGCTCGCCCAGGCCGTGGTCTACATGGCCTGCGCCGCCAAATCCAACGCGGTCTACAACGCCTATAACACGGCGCGCAAGTTCGCCGCCGAAAACGGCAGCGCGCCCGTGCCCCTGCATCTGCGCAACGCGCCGACCAAGCTGATGAAGCAGCTTGGGCATGGCCACGCTTACCGGTATGCGCATGACGAGCCGCACGGCTATGCCGCCGGCGAACAGTATTTCCCGGATGGCCTGAACCCCCGTTTCTACAAGCCCACCGACCGCGGCCTGGAAGCCAAGATCCAACAGAAGCTGGCCTTCCTGCGCGAGCTCGACGCGCAGGCGCGCGACAGGAAAAGTTAGTTCAAGGCATTGCGCCGATGGCGCACCTCGGGCATTTCGCCGACCTCGGCGAGCACCCGCATCATGCGCTCGCCGCTGGACAGCCCATCGAGCGCACTGCGCCAGGCCAGTTGCTCGAACGACACCGGCAGATAGAGCGTGTTGTCCGGATCGGCGGCTTTCAGGCCCAGCAACAAGGTGGTCTTGCCTGAACCGTTCGGCCCGCGCAAGGTATAACGCCCACAAGGCGCCGAGCGAAGCTGCTTCACCAGCGCCAGACCATCCGGGATCGGCGCATCGTTAAGCAGGGTGCCCTCGCAGGGGGCTACGGCGCGTGCTGCGCAGGCGGAGTCGTCGCCTCGAACACGAAGCGCAGCGCAGCATCGGCGGCCCGGAACTCCAGCACCTGGTACACCAGCGCCCCTAGCGAATTCAGGATATGAAAGATGCGCGTCAGGTTGACTGACCTGCACCCCGCCTCATCACCTTGACGGCCCCCCTCTGCCTCGTAGCAAGAAAGGCTCTATCGCCACGGACCAGCTCACCCACAGACAGCGGGAAAGAACCGGCGCCCTTCAGGAGCAATCGGCAAACATTCCCAATCTGAGCATCTAAAGAAGTTTGGAGAAGCATGATGACACCTCTGAAATAGACGCTAATAACCCAGCCCTCTCGCCTCTGCGAGAGGGGGGACAGCCTAGCTTTAGCGTTACTTGTAGGAGATCATCCGAAGCGGGAACGGAGGCGGGCCTGCGTCTAGGTTCGATGAGTTGACTACCAGAAGCTGCGCTGCCGCCTTAGCGAGGACATCACGCTGTACATGCTTCACGCTGTTTAGGACGGTCAATTTCTGTTGGTTTGCCATGCCTTCTCTCCAGTGATTGTGAGCACACAGAATGCCCACCTATGCCCACCAGATGGTGGGCAAGCCAAAGCATCTCCGCTTTTTCCTGCCGGAAGGAGAGATAGTGGACGCCGGTACTTGCGCGTTCACCCTGGCAAAAACAAAGGGCCGCCGGCCTTCTCCAGCAATGCCGAAAAACAACCCAAAACTGCAGCCGCTCTCTCGCTGTCTCCTAGCATCATCTTCTTCACGAGCCTCCCCCGCAGGGGTGGTTTTTGTAAAAGACTAGCGAAAGCGCCTTGAGTTATCGATCGGCAAGTTCCGCCGCTGCCGAGGGAGATCGCGGAGATGAATTCGGTGCGCGGCAGGCCGACTGCGCGCTGGCAACCCGGCGTCGTGCAGGCTGCGCTATGGGCCGCAGCAACGGGATGGCGGGCAGAAGGGTAAAATCCCCCGGGTGGCCCGCCTGACTGCGCGAATTTCTTGCGCGGACGCCGGCCCCGGGCCTGCCGGCCTGTCACGCATCGATCAACCCAACCGCCAACACTATGCTAGATCCGATACTGCTGCGCAAAGACCTGCAAACCGTCGTGGACCGCCTCAAAAGCCGGGGTGTGGACTTCGACACGGAACGGTTCAACGATCTGGAGTCTCGCCGCAAATCGGTGCAGACCGAGACCGAGTCCTTGCAGGCGCGCCGCAATGCCCTGGCCAAGCAGATCGGCCAGCTCAAGGCCAAGGGCGAGGATGCCTCGGCCGTGATGGCCGAATCGCAAGCCCTGCCCGGCCGGGTCAAGCAGCTCGAAGAAGACCTGGCCCAGTTGCAGCAGCAGCTCAATGACATGCTGCTGTCGGTACCCAACCTGCCCCACCCGAGCGTGCCGGTGGGCGCCTCCAGCGATGACAACGTCGAGGTGCGCCGCTGGCTGCCCGGCCAGGCCGACGCTGATGGCAATCCGTCCCCGCTGGGCTTCGAGCCGCGCGACCACGTCGCCGTAGGCGAGCCGCTGGGCCTGGACTTCGATACGGCAGCCAAGCTGTCGGGGGCGCGTTTTTCCTTCATGCGCGGCCCGGTCGCCCGCCTGCATCGCGCGCTGGCGCAATTCATGCTGGACCTGCAGACTGGCGAACACGGCTACACCGAGTGCTACACCCCCTACATCGTCAACAGCTCGACGCTGTTCGGCACGGGTCAGTTGCCCAAGTTCAAGGACGACATGTTCTTCGTCACCAAGGGTGGCGTGGACGATGGCCCCAAGGCGGA